>JBEVDE010000372.1:0-15245 GCA_040514175.1 Allosphingosinicella sp.
GCCGACACCGGCGACAGTCCCTATCTGATGCCGCAGGTTCTGACCTGGGTCGATCATTCGATGGCGGTGATGCGCGAGGAGAGTTTCGGTCCGGTCGTCGGGATCATGCGGGTCGGCGGCGACGACGAGGCGGTGCGCCTGATGAACGACAGCGCCTACGGGCTCACCGCCTCGATCTGGACGAGCGACCTCGAGGCCGCCGGACGGCTTGCGCTCCAGGTGGAGGCCGGCACCGTCTTCGCCAACCGCTGCGAATATCTCGATCCGCACCTCGCCTGGACGGGCGTGAAGGCGAGCGGCCGCGGCGCCGCGCTCGGCCGCTTCGGCTTCGAGTCCGTCACCCGTCCCAAGTCCCTCCATTTGCGGAGCGCCTGATGGCCCTGCCTCACGCCAACTGGAATTATCCGACCGCGATCCGCTTCGGCGCGGGGCGGGTCGCCGAGCTGGGCGAGGCCTGCCGGACGCTCGGCATCGAGCGGCCCTTGCTCGTCACCGATCCGGCGCTCGCGAAGCTGCCGATGGTGCGAAAGGCGCTGGTCGCCACGAGGGCCAAGCTGTTCTGCCGCATTCATCCCAATCCGACCAATGAGGATGTCGGACTGGGAGCGTTGGCATTTTACGACGGTCGTCATGACGGCGTCATCGCCTTCGGCGGTGGAAGCGCGCTGGATGTCGGCAAGGTCGTCGCCTTCATTTCGGGTCAGGAGCGCCCACTCTGGGATTTCGAGGATAAGGCGGATTGGTGGTCGCGCGCCGATCCCACCCGGATCGCGCCCGTCGTCGCGGTGCCGACCACCGCCGGAACCGGCTCCGAGGTCGGCCGGGCCGGGGTCATCCTCGATGTCGATGCCGGCGTGAAGAAGATCATCTTCCACCCGAAAATGCTTCCCGCTTTGGTCATCCTCGATCCCGAGCTCACCCTAGGCCTGCCGCCCCACGTCACCGCCGCGACCGGGATGGACGCGCTGTCGCATTGCCTCGAAGCCTATTGCGCGCCCGGCTTCCACCCGATGGCGGACGGCATCGCCGCCGAGGGGATGAAGCTGATTCACCGCTGGCTGCCGCGAGCGGTGGAGCGAGGCGGCGACGTCGAGGCGCGCGGCCACATGCTCGCCGCCGCGTCGATGGGCGCGACCGCCTTCCAGAAGGGCCTCGGCGGAATGCACGCTCTGTCGCATCCGATCGGCGCCCTGCTCGGCACCCATCACGGCCTCACCAACGCCGTGCTCATGCCCTATCTGCTCGCCTTCAACCGAAGCGCGATCGAGGCGCGGCTGGCGCGGCTTGCGGGCTATATCGGCGTCGAGGACGCGTCGTTCGAAGGCTTTCTGGGCTGGATCGTCGAGCTTAGGCAGCGCCTCGGAATTCCGCACAGCCTCGCGGAGCTCGGCGTTTCCGAGGCGGATTTGGAGCGGATCGCCATAATGGCCGAAGCCGACCCATCGGCGGGGGGCAACCCGCTGCCGTTCGACGCCGACGCGGCGCGAATTGTGCTGCAAGCGGCGATGGCGGGGCGGGTCGGCTAATCCCCCTCTCCCGCGAAAAAGCGGGAGAGGGGGTTCAGGCTCAGGCCCTGCACCGGAACCCGCCGAACAGCGCCTTGTGCGAGTCGAGGATGGCGGCGATGTCGGCCGGCTGCGCCGCCGCTTCCCATACGTCCCGCTCGAACGTCCCGCCCAGCAGAATCCCGTCGGCGCGCGGGAACATGTAGCCCGCGCTTCCGGCGAAGGCGTAGCGGACCTCCGGCTGCGGAAGCAGGATGGCGACCTGGCCGCGGACGGGATGGAGCTGCCTGTCGCCGAACAGCGCGCGCGAACCCAGGCCGGTGCAGTTGAACACGAGCCGCTCCGGGAGCGCCGCAACCTGGGCCGGGGTCGCGAACTTCCGCACCTCGATCCGCCCGCCGGCGACCTGCACGTCCTGGGTCAGCTCGCGCAGGAAGCGGCCGACCTCGACGTACATCGTCGTGTAGCGGACGATCCGCTCGACCGGGAAGGGATGCTCCGCCGGGCTCAGGGGCCGGCCGCCGGGATGGAAGCGGTCCGACCACCGGGCGGCGTTGCCGGATTCCTGATAGGTCGGCAGCCAGCGTATGCCGTAATCGTCGCCGACCATGATCTGGAAGCGCCGCCAGCTATAATCCATCGCCGCGGCGAACTGGGCGCGCCACTCGGGCGTGACCTCGCCCTCCTCGAAATGGCCGAAGGGCGAGATCTGGCCGCCGGCGATGTTGGAGGTGGTGTCCGGGGTCAGCGCCTCGGTATAGACGGTGACCGGAAACCCCGCTTCCTGGGCGAGGCGGGCGGTGGTGAGCCCCATCACGCCGGCGCCGATCACCGCGACCGGCCCCTGATGGCCCGGCAGGCCGAGCCCGGCCGCGAGCTTTGAGCTTCCCCAGCTCAAGGTGATGCCGGCGCCGCCATGGCCGTAATTGTGGACCAGCTTTTTGTCGCCCAGCGCTTCGGCGCGGACGACGAAGCCGGCCGCCCGATAGGGGCGAAGGCCGGCGACCGTGCGGATGACCCGCTCCGCCGCGACGTCGACCGGCGCCAGGCAGCCGGTGCGGACGATCGCGGGGCGGGGCGTCGTCGCGCAGCCCGGCAGGGCCAGGGTCGCGGCGGCTGAGCCGATGAAAGCGCGGCGGTCCATTCCGTCAGCCTAATCGCGGCCGGGCGGCTCGGCGAGAGCTCAAATTGCCGCGATGGGCGAGGATAGCTAGCGGCAGCCGATAGATTTCTTCATCTTACCGCTATGCCCGGCCCGGCTAGAAGAGCAGGATGATCCGCCCCTATCTACCCCTGAACGGCCTTCGCGCCTTCGAGGCGGCGGCGCGCCATCTCAGCTTCACCCGGGCGGCGATCGAATTGTGCGTGACTCCGCCGGCGCTCAGCCACCAGGTCAAGGCGCTCGAGGAAAGGCTCGGAGTGCCCATGTTCCGCCGGCTGCCGCGCGGCCTCGCCCTGACCGACGAGGGCCAGGCGCTCCTGCCGGTGCTCCGCGAGGCCTTCGACAAGGTGGCGGCGGCGCTCGACGGCTTCGAGGGCGGCAAGGGGCGCGAGATCCTCTCGGTCGGGGTCGTCGGCACTTTCGCTCTGGGCTGGCTGCTGCCCCGGCTGCCGGCCTTCCGGGCCGAGCATCCTTTCGTCGACCTCCGGCTGACGACCAACAACAACCGGGTCGACATCGCCGAGGAGGGGCTCGATTTCGCCATCCGCTTCGGCGACGGCGCCTGGCACGGCACCGATTCGGCGCTCCTGTTCGAGGCTCCGATGACCCCGCTTTGCACGCCCGAGGTCGCGGCCCGGCTGAACGAGCCGGCCGACCTCGCCGCCGAGACCCTGCTCCGCTCCTACCGGGCCGGCGAATGGCCCGCCTGGCTCGAGGCGGCGGGCGTTCCGGCGCCGGCCCTGACCGGACCCGTCTTCGACAGCGCCGCGATCATGGTCGAGGCGGCGCTCGCCGGCCACGGAGTCGCGCTCGGCCCCGCCCGCCTGTTCGAGCGCGAGCTTGCGGAGGGCAAAGCGGCCCGTCCCTTCCGACTCGAAATCGCGATGGGCGGCTATTGGCTGACCAGCCTCAAGTCCCGCAAGCCGACCCCCGCCATGGCCGCCTTTCAGTCCTGGATTCTGGCCGCTGGGTCATGACCGCCCCGCATCCGGCCGTAGCCTTCTTTGGCGGTGCGATCTCGATTTTTGAACGCAAAGGCGCAAAGACGCGAAGAGTCCGCGAAGCGGATCAGCTCACCGCGTCTCCGGATACGTATTGATTGAGGAGCGATCCGCGCTCTTTGCGTCTTTGCGTCTTTGCGTTCAATTTGTCGGCTAGACCCGCCGCCGGAGGGTCACACACGGATGGCGCCCGGCCCTCAGCGCGGCGCGAAGGTGACGATCTTGACCAGCTCGCCGGGTTTTGGCGCCTGGCCGGCGGAGAGGCCGTTGAGCATCAGGAAATGGTCGAGCGGGTGATCGCTCGCCATCGCCGCGGCGAAGGTGGCCGGAGTCTGCCCCGGACCGACCCGGACGGTGCGGATCAGGCGCGGCCTGAGGCTCTGCGCCTCCTCCGCCGAAAGCAGGCGGAACGATCCGAACAGCCCCCCGATCGCCGCCCGCGAGGATTCGGCCGGCGGCGCGACCATGATGAAATGATAGGCGCCGCCGTCGCCGCCGTCATAAGCCGCGACGACGAGCTCGACCGCCCCCTGCTCGGTCCGCACCTGCACCGGCAGGAGCAAAGCGGGAAGGCCGTTGATCCGGGTCCGCTCGGCCGGGCCGGCTTGGGCGGGGGTCCCGCGCAGGAGCGCCCGGACCAGGCCGTCCGCATAGGCCTCCAGCCCGCCCGCGGGCATTGGGTTGCCGCCGAACTCGCCGCGAAGCCCCTGCGGCCCCTCGATCAGGATCGAGCGCGGGCTGTTGGTCAAAGTGAAGCCTTCGGGCGCCTCGAAGCCGATCCGCATCACCGGATGGGCGAAACGGCGTCCGTCGACGAAGCCCTGATTGGGATCGTCGCCGTAGAGCAGGCCGTCCAGCTCGCGCAGATAGGGCGCCTCGAGCTCGGGCACCGCGCCGTCGGCTATTCCCGTCGCCGCCGCCGTCTGAGCCGCCCGTTCGACCCGGTTCCCGGCCAGCGGATGGGTCCGGGCCCATTCGGGTATCGCCCGGGCTTCGTCGCGGCCGCGGGTCCGGCCCATATATTGCTCGTGGCGTCCGAGCGCTCCGAGCATGTCGCCGGCGGCATAGGGATCGTAGCCGGCCTCGGCGAGGAAGCGCACTCCGAGATCGTCGGCTTCATATTCCTGCTTCCGCGAGTAGCGCAGGGTGAAATATTCGGCGGCCTGGCCGGCGATCCTCGTAAGGTCTTCCGAGCCGGTGACGGCGCCCACCGCCCACACTCCGAGGCTCCGCCATAGCGACCGGTTGCGCTGGCGGCGGTTGTGGGCGGCGACGATATGGCCGACCTCGTGGGCCAGCACCGAGGCGAGCTCGGCCTCCGAGTTGACGATGCCCATCAGCCCGCGGGTCACGTAGATGTAGCAGCCGGGGACGGCGAAGGCGTTGACGACGTCGCTGTTGACGAGGGTGAAGGTGCACTGCCCCTCGAGCCCCGCCGCGGCGGCGACCTTCTCGCCGACCCGCCGCGCATAGGCCGCTTCGGGCGCCTGGTAGGCGCCGCCGAACTCGGCGAGCAGCTGCGGATGCTGCTGGGCGCCGAGCTTCTTCTCGTCGGCTCTCACCTCCGGCTCGTAATCGCCGCCGCCGCCGCAGCCGGCGAGCAAAAGGAGGCCGGCGGCGAACGGGAGGAGGGCGGGTCGAAGCATCGTCATTTTCGGGCTCAGGCGAGGAGGGGCTGGTCGAAGCGAACGCTCCAGAAGCCGGTCTCGGCCCCCTCGACCCCGAAATCATTGTCGTTGACGAGGAGAAGCTCGGACGGCGACAGGATCGCCATCCCCTCGAGGTCCGGGCCCACCTCGGGGGCGTCGTCGGTGTCGAACAGGAGGCGCTTGGCGAGCACGGGCAGGCCCGGGCCGTCCTCCTCGGCGCTGAGCTCCTCGACGGTCGGGCGGGTGGCGACCTCGAGATGCTCGCCCGGGAGGATGAATTCCTCGCCCGGGGTCACCCGGTAGATCTTCGTCGTCTTGGAGCCGCGCTCGAGCACCAGCAGCGAATCGGTTCCGACGCAGCAGAGCTCGCTGATCTTGAGGTCGCTGCGCTCCAGCGGTCCTTTTTCGCGGTCGCGGCGGAAGGCCCTCGGAGGATCGAGCGGATAGAGATATTGGGCGGCGACCTCGCCCGTCGCCGAAGCGAGCCGCCACAGCCGGACGTGGCGGGCCTGCTCGTGCGCGGCTTCGTCCGGATGGGCCAGCGGGCTCTGGAAGGCGACGAACAGCCATTTCCCGTCCGCCGACAGGGCGATCGCCTCGAAGCCGCGGTTGAGCTGCCGGCGGGCGGCGATGGCCGGCAGGCAGGCTTCCACCGGATAAGCGGCGCCGTCGAGGGCGACCCCTTGCGGAACCAGGCGCCTCAACACCCGGCCGCCGGAGTCGAGGCGGACCAGCGACGGCCCGAATTCGTCGCTGACCCAGAAGCCGCCGTCCGGAAGGACCGCTATCCCTTCCGTGTCGAGGCCCGACGGATCCGGGTCCAGCGGCTCGCCGTCGAGGCCGAAGGCCGGCTCGCAGCGCGTGTGCGGACCGCCCGGCACCGGAAGGCCGGAAACCGGCCGGCCTTGCGCGTCATTCATGCGAATGCTGCGCACGAGCTCGACCCGGCCGCCGGCGACCCGGAGCTCGGCGAGCGCGGGGCCGAGATCGAGGCGCGGCATGATCTTGGCGCCCGCCTCGCTCTTCAACGGCTTCAGCCGGTCGAGGCCGTAAAGCTTCACCGCCGTCTTGACCTTGATGTTCGGCCCGCGGTCGCCGACCGCCCAGACGATCCCCGGTGGATCCCCGGCCCGGCGCGAGAGCCCCGAGCCAAAGCTGGAGCGGAAACGCATCGCGCGGCCCGGCAGCTCGATCTCGCCGAGCGCCTCGTCGGTCCAGTCCAGCCGCTCGACCGTCCAGCTCAAGCCGCGGTCTCCAGGCTCTCCACCGTCAGATTGCCGTTGGTGTAGACGCAGATCTCGGCGGCGATCGCCATCGCCTTGCGGGCAAGGGTCTCGGCATCCTCCTCATAATCGAGCAGGGCGGTCGCCGCGGCGAGCGCGAAATTGCCGCCCGATCCGATCGCCGCAACGCCCGAGCCGGGATCGAGCACGTCGCCATTGCCGGTGAGGACGAGCGTGACCTCCTTGTCGGCGACGATCATCATCGCCTCGAGATTCCTGAGATATTTATCGGTGCGCCAGTCCTTGGCGAGCTCGACCGCGGCGCGCATCAGCTGGCCGTGATGCTGCTCGAGCTTGCGCTCGAGCCGCTCGAACAAAGTGAAGGCGTCGGCGGTGGCCCCGGCGAAGCCGCCGATGACGCTGCCGTCGCCGAGCCGCCGGACCTTGCGGGCATTGGGCTTGATCACCGTCTGGCCGAGGGTGACCTGGCCGTCGCCGGCGATCACCGCGCGCCCGTTCTTGCGCACCGCCAGGATCGTCGTGCCGTGCCAGCTTTCCATCAGAGGCTCCCGCTCTTGCAAGCCGGCGATATGGGAGCCGGGCCCGGGCGTTGCAATCGATCCAGTCAGAACCCGTCATCCCGGGCCTGCCCCGGGATCCATGAACACCGTCGGCGGAAATCCGGATAGGCGGCGTTCAGGGATTGCGGCCTGCGCCGGACGGACGGAGAGCCGCGGCGATTGAGCGCTGACAGCGGAGCGGCGGCCCGCTAGCTTCCCGGCGATGGGGTTTCTGACCTTCCTCTGCCTCGCCGGCCTGTTCGCCTTCACCCTGATCCTTTCCTCGCGAGTGAAGGCGCTGGAGCGGGAGGTGGCGAGGCTGCACGGCGCCGAAGCCGCCGCCGCGCCCCCCGATCCGGAATTTTCCGCCTCTCCTCGCCCCGAGCGGCCCACGGCCGAGCCGCCGGAGCGGCGGCCGGCCCGGGCGTTGCGCGAGCAGCTGGAGCGGGACCGGGAGATCGAGCCCGGGCTGGAAGCGTCTGCCGATTCCGGCTGGGCCGACCCGGAGTCCCCGAGCGAGACGCTCGGCGGCTTCTTCGAGCGCTGGGTCGGCGGCCGGCTGATGATCTGGGTGGGCGGAATCGCGCTGGCGGTGTCCGGGGTTCTGCTCGTCCGCTATTCGATCCAGATCGGCCTGATCACGCCGCCGGTGCAGATGGGGATGGCCGCCCTGTTCGGGCTGCTCCTGCTCGCGCTCGGCGAGTTCGCCCGAAGCCGGGCGGACTGGACGCTCGATCGCCGGGTCGCCCAGGCGCTGGTCGGCGCCGGCATCTTCGTCCTCTACGCCACTGCCTACGGCTCACTGGTGCTCCACCATCTGATCGGCAACTCCGCCGCCCTGGGACTGATGGTGATGGTGACCGGGGCCGCCCTGATCCTCTCGCTACGGCATGGCGCGCCGTCGGCGGTGATGGGCCTGGCCGGCGGCTTCCTTACCCCCTTGCTGGTCGGCGAGCGCAGCGAGACCGCAATCCCCTTGCTCACCTATCTCGCCTTGCTCGACGTCGCCCTCTTCACTTTGGCCGGCCGCCGCGGCTGGACCTGGCTGGCGGCCGCCGCGGTCCTGCTCAGCTTCGGATGGAGCGCCACTCTCCTCACCTGGGACGCTCCCGACGCGCTCGCCGCCGGGGTGTTCATCCTCCTGGTCGGGATCGGCGCGTCGGTGCTGCGCGCCGGCCCGGGCTGGCAGCTGGACTTCCTTCGCCCGGCGGTGCTCGGCCTCGTCCAGCTCGCGGTGCTGGTCGCCCGGCAGGATATCGGCCTTCCCGCCTGGGGCCTGTTCGGCGCCCTGGCGGTCGCCTGCCTCCTGCTCGAGCCGCGCAAGCCCGAATATCGCGCCCTTCCCGCGATCGCCCTGGGCCTCGCCCTGATCCTCATTGCGATAAAGGCGCTGGACCAACCTCGCTACATCCCCGCCGTCGCCGCCGCGGCGACGGCGCTGTTCGCTTTGGGGTCGATGCCCGCGGCCTTGCGCCGCGAGCGCCTTATCCTCCCCTTCGCCACCGCCTGCGCGGCCTTCATCGGCCCCGCCTGGATCCTGCGGGCGGAGCGGCCCGAATGGCTCGACCGGCCGCTCTGGGGCCTGCTCTTCCTGCTGCTGGCGGCGGGCCCCGCCTTCCTCGCCTGGACCCGGCGCCGGGCGGCGAGCGGCGCCGCCTTCGACAGGCCGCTCGCCATCGCCGCCGGGAGCGCGATGGCCGCGCTCGCCATCGCCGCCTGGCAGCTCCTCCCCGCCAATCTGGTGCCCGGCGCCTGGCTGATCATCGCGCTCGCCGCCGCCGTCGCGAGCCGGCGGCTGGGCGATCGCGGAGTGGCGGCGCTGGCGCTCGCTGCCGCGGCCGTCGCCTCGCTCTGGGCGGCGGGCCGGGTGCCCGGGCTCTGGGAATCCTCGCTCCTGTCCCTGACCGGCGAGCCGGCGCTGGCGTCCAGCCTGCCCGGCGCCGGCGCCGGCCTTCAGATCCTGCTCCTCCCGGCGCTCCTCCTCGCCGCGATCTGGCGCTTCCTGCCGCCCCCCTTGCCGGCCCTTCGAGCGGCGCCGCTGGCGCTTGCCGCCGGCTTCGCGGGCGCGGCCCTCTATCTCTTCTTCAAGCAGGCCTTCGGACTGTCCTCGGGCCTCGATTTCGTGGCCCGGGGCTTTGCCGAGCGGACGATCCTCAACCAGGCCCTGTTCGCCGCGGGCTGGCTGGTGTGCAGCGGCCGGCTCCCGATTCGCGGCCTCGACGAATCGACGAGATGGCTCGCCGGCACCCTGATCACGGCGCTGGCCGCGGCCCGGCTCGTCTGGTTCGACATGCTCCTCCACAACCCCGTGCTGGCGCCGCAGGACGTCGGCGCCTGGCCGGTCCTCAACCTGCTCGGCCCGGCCTATCTGCTCAGCGCCTACTGGCTCTACCGGGCCCGCCGAGGCGCCGACGGCAAGGCCCGCTCGGGCCTCTGGCTGCTGCTGGCGCTGGCGTCGCTGGTGCTCGGGGTGTTGCTGATGGTCCGCCAGGGCTTCCAGGGGCCGATGCTCAACGGGCCGGACCTGCCGTCGGCGGAATCCTACGGCTATTCGCTGGCCGGGCTGCTGCTGTCCGTCGCTCTTCTGCTCGGCGGGATCCGGCTCGCCGACAAGGCGCTCCGCCTGGCCGGCCTCGTCCTGCTCACCGTCACCACGATCAAGGTCTTCTGGTCCGACGCCGCCGTGCTTGAAGGGGTGCTCCGTATCCTCTCCTTCCTGGTGCTCGGAATCGCCCTGATCGGGATCGGCAAGCTCTACACCAAGGTCCTCGACGCCGAGGCCCGCCCCGCGACGACCGGAAAGAAAAAGGATTCGACATGATCGTGCTTGCCCTGGCGCTGGTGGCGCCCGCCGGACCGGCCCCCCGCCTCGTCTACTGCCATATGATGGAATGTTCCTGGTCGAAGCCGGTCTCGAACGTCGCCATCCGCTCGGCCCCGGCCGGAACTCTGCGCAGGGTCGCCGCCGTCCGCGGCACCTCGGTGCATCGGGACGATTACCCGTCCCGCTACAGCCCGAAGATCCGCATCGTCTGGGAGAAAGCGGCATCGACCGACTATGTGCTCTGCTCCCGGTCGCAGCCCGCCTTCGCCTTCCGCTCGGGGAAGCGCTGGGTCGCCCACGCTTTGGATCTGTTCAATCTCGGCGGCTACAACACCGCCTCGGCGGTCGCCTATCTGCGCGCCTGCCACGGCGTCGACTACGACCGCCCGGACATCGACAAGGTGATGCGGGGGCTCGGCTACCGGCCCGGAACGCGCAGCGGGCAGGTGGAGATCGCCAGGCCGGAGCAGCTTTTCGCTTTGCCGCCGCGCGCTCGGAACTGAGGGTCCGCGGCGGCTGTAAATGGTCGGGGCGAGAGGATTCGAACCTCCGACCCCCACACCCCCAGTGTGATGCGCTACCAGGCTGCGCTACGCCCCGACCGAGGCGCCGTTTCGGACGCCCAAGGCGCGCGACTTAGGCGCTGGCCCCGGCGAAGGCAAGCCGTGCCAAATTCGGTGTCAGACACCGAATTTCGGAAAATCGGTGTCTGACACCGATTTTTCTCACCGATGCCGGGTCGCGCCCATGACGGGCTGTCGACGATTGACCCGGGCGGCGGCGCAATCTAGTTTCAAATAGAAACTTACAAGCGGGGCTGACATGGAGTTTGGACGGCGTACGGGAATCGCTTCGCGCGAGGAGGTCGAGGGCCTCACCGGGCTCGAGATGCTCCAGGCGATCATCTCCGGCGCCCTGCCGGCGCCGCCGATCGGCGCGACCATGGGGTTCCGGCTCGTCGAGGTGGCGCCGGGGCGGGCGGTGTTCGAAGGCGCGGCGGGGCCGCAACTGCTCAACCCGCTCGGCGGCGTGCACGGCGGAGTCGCCCTGACCCTGATCGACAGCGCCGCCGGCTGCGCGATCCATAGCGAGCTTCCGGCGGGCGTCGGCTATACGACGGTCGAAACCAAGGTGAATTTCACCCGGCCGGTCCCGCCCGACGGGAGCCCGGTCCGTTGCGAGGGCCGGGTGGTGACCCGGGGCCGGCAGATCGCCACGGCCGAGGCGCGCCTGCTTTCGGCCGAGGGAAAGATCCTCGCCCACGGCACCTCCACCCTGATCGTCCTTCCGCCGCGCGGCTAGGGTCGCCGCAGACTTGTGTTCCGGGGCGCCGTCACTGGATCGAATTGCCGGAGTCGCCGATCACCCATTTGCTGGCGGCGCAGACGTTGATCTTGCGCTGCTCGAAGACCTTGCCGTTGGCCAGCACCGCCTTCAGATCGTAATAGCATTCGGTGGTGCCGTTATCGATATTGGCGCTGATCGTCTGGCCGGCGTTGAGAGTGCGCTGGCCGAGCAGATCCTCCTCCCAGGTCTTGGCGGTGATCGGCGAGGCGTAGAGCTCCCGAACGGTCTGGCTGCTCAGATTCTCGACGGTGACCTTGCGATGCTTGCCGTCTGGCGCGGCGTTCGCCGATCCTGAAATGGCGATCAGGGCCGCGGCGGCCAAAGCGAAGCCTGTTCTCATAGCTACCTCCCCATCCCGCCCGCGAGGCCAAGCCCGCCTCCCGGGCGGCGGCGATTGGAAGTCCGCGGCGCGCTTGCGCAAGCCGCGCAACGCATGTTAGTCGCCGCCGCCTTCCCCCGGACGCTTGCGTCGGCGCCGGTCCCTCACCAGGTATGGTCTCATGTTCTCATCGCCCGCTTACGCCCAGTCCGGCGCCGCAGCTTCTGGAGGCTTTTCGGCCATCCTCGTGCAGTTCGCGCCGCTGCTGCTCATCTTCGTCATCTTCTACTTCCTTCTCATCCGGCCGCAGAGCCGGCGGGTGAAGGAGCATCGCGACATGATCGCGGCGGTGAAGCGCAACGACGTCGCCGTCACCAGCGGCGGCCTGATCGGCAAGGTCACCAAGGTGGACGAGGCCGAGATCGAGCTCGAGATCGCGTCGGGAACCCGGGTCCGGGTCGTCAAGTCCATGCTCAGCGAAGTCCGTCCGCACGGCGCCAAGCCGGCGAACGACTGACGCCATGCTGGATTTCCCCCGCTGGAAGATCTGGGCCACCACCCTGGCCTGCCTGATCGGGATCGCCATGGCGGTTCCGAGCTTCTTCCCCGAAGCCATGGTCGCCAAATGGCCGGCGTTCATCCCGAGCGCCCGGATCAACCTCGGCCTCGACCTCGCCGGCGGCAGCCATTTGCTGCTCGAGGGGGATACGAGCGACGTCGCCAAGCAGCGTCTCGACCAGATCGAAGACATCATGCGCAGCGAGCTGCGCAAGGCGAAGATCGAGGTCGGCGACCTGTCGACCGCGGGCGGGCGCCTCTCCTTCCTCGTCCGCGACCCGGCCCAGATCGACGCCGCCCGCGAGATCGCCAACAACCAGACCCAGCCGGTCGCGCTTACCGGCCAGCGCACCTTCAACATCGCCGTCGTCGATTCGACCCGGCTGGTGCTCACGCCCACCCAGTCCGGCCTCGACGAGGCTCTCGAGAACGCGATGAAGACCGCCCGCGAAGTGGTCTACAACCGGGTCGATCCGGAGGGGACGAAGGAGGTCACCGTCATCCGGCAGGGCAAGGACCGAATCCTCGTCCAGGTGCCGGGACTCCAGGATCCGGAGGGGCTCAAGGCCCTGCTCGGCAAGACCGCCCGACTCGAGTTCAAGATGGTCGACCTCACCGCCAGCCCGGACCAGGTCGCGCAGGGCCGGGCGCCGGTCGGAAGCCAGGTCCTGCCGATGGCGGGCGGCGGCCGCATCGCCGTCCTGCGCCGCGCCATGGTGAACGGCGACCAGCTCGTCGACGCGTCGCAGACCTTCGACCAGAACAACCAGCCGGCGGTCAGCATCCGCTTCGACGGCCGCGGCTCCAAGGCCTTCGCCAAGGCCACCCAGCAGAATGTCAACAAGCCGTTCGCCATCGTCCTCGACAACGTCGTCCTGTCCGCGCCCAACATCCAGGAGCCGATCCTCGGCGGCCAGGCGAACATCACCGGCAGCTTCACCGTCCAGGCCGCAACCGATCTCGCCGTCCAGCTCCGCTCCGGCAAGCTTCCGGTCGAATTGAAGGTGATCGAGGAGCGCACCGTCGGGCCCGATCTCGGCAAGGATTCGATCCGCAGCGCCGTCATCGCCGGGATCATCGGCACCGTTCTGATCCTGCTTTTCATGTGGCTGACCTACGGGCGGTTCGGGATCTATGCGGATATCGCCCTGATCCTCAACGTGATCGTCATCCTCGGCATCATGGCCCCGTTCGCGACCCTGACCCTGCCCGGGATCGCCGGCTTCGTGCTCACCGTCGGCGCCGCCGTCGACGCCAACGTCATCATCAACGAGCGCATCCGCGAGGAGCACAGGCGCGGGCGCCGGGTGATGGAGGCCGTCCAGCACGGCTATGACGAGGCTCGAACCGCGATCTTCGACGCGAACATCACCAATGTCATCGCCGGCCTTTTGCTCTATTATTTCGGCTCGGGCCCGGTGAAAGGCTTCGCGGTCGTGATGATGATCGGAATCGCCACCTCGGTGTTCACCGCCGTCACCGTCACCCGAATGTTTGTTTCCCTCTGGCTGCGCAAGCGACCCACCGAGCTCAGGATCTGACCGACGCCATGCGCCTGCTCAAACTCATCCCCGACGACACCAACCTCAATTTCCTGCGCTGGCGCAACGTCGCCATCCTGCTTTCGACCCTGCTGATCATCGCCTCGATCGCTCTGATCGCGGTCAGGGGCCTCAATTTCGGCGTGGATTTCGAAGGCGGCCAGGTGATCCGCACGACCTTTGCCCAGCCGCCGTCGCTCGACCGGCTGCGCGAGGACGTCACCAACCTCGGCCTCGGCGATCCGAGCGTGTCTGAATTCGGAAGCCCGCGCGAGATCTCGATCCGCATGCCCCTGCCCGAGGGCGGCGAGGAGGGCGCCAACGCCGCTGCCTCCAAGGTCCGCCAGGCGCTCCAGCAGAAATATCCCGGAGTCCGGATCGACGCGGTCGACACCGTGTCCGGAAAGGTTTCGGAGGAGCTGGTCTGGGACGGGGCGCTGGCGCTGCTGCTCTCGGCGATCGGGATCGTCATCTACATCTGGGTCCGGTTCGAATGGCAGTTCGGCGTCGGCGCGATGTTCTCGCTGTTCCACGACGTCACCCTCACCCTGGGCTTCTTCGCGCTCACCCAGATGGAGTTCGACCTCAACGTCGTCGCCGCCCTGCTCACCCTTATCGGCTATTCGCTCAACGACACGATCGTCATCTACGACCGGGTGCGCGAGAATTTGCGCAAATATCGCAAGATGGACATCGTCTCGCTTCTCAACCTGTCGATGAACGAGACCCTGTCGCGCACCGTCGCGACCAATTTCGCGATGCTGCTCGCGCTCGGCTCGTTGATGATCCTCGGTCCCAACGTCATCCAGAGCTTCACCACGGCGCTCCTGATCAGCGTCGTCGTCGGCACCTATTCGACGGTCTATATCGCCGCGCCCTGGCTGGTCTGGCTGAAGGTCGATTCGAACAGCTTCCTGCCCAAGACCAACGCCGCCTCGTCGGGCGAGCGGGTGACGAGCCGCAACGAAAGCATGTGATGGCCCGCTTCGAGCGCGACCCCGCCGCCGAAGGCCCCGTCGTCACGGGCTTTGCCGGGGGCGGCTTCGTGGTCGACGAGGGCGTCTACCGCGCCCTGCTCCTCACACCGCGCCGGGCGGACGGATGGGACGCGCCCGCCCTCGCCGAACTGGTCCTGGCCGATCTCGAGCCTGTGCTCGCCCTCGATCCCGTCCCCGAATTCCTGATCCTCGGCACCGGCGAGCGCCTCACCCATCCGCCGCGGGCGCTGCGCGAGGCGCTTGAGGCGCGGGGCATCGGCCTCGAAGTGATGGACAGCCGCGCCGCCGCCCGCACTTGGGGCCTGCTGCGCGGCGAGGAACGCTGGATCGCCGCGGCCCTGATGCCGCTCTAGAAATCCTCCCCGCGATTTCGCGGGGAGGGGGACCAAGCGAAGCTTGGTGGAGGGGCCTTGCGGCTCCGAAGAACCCCTCCACCGCGCTCCGCGCGGTCCCCCTCCCCAGAAAATCCTGGGGAGGAATTATTTCACCAATCCGGCCAGATGCTCGTGAAGCTCGGCGCCGTTGCGCGCCCAGCCGAACCGCTCCGCCGAGCGCCGG
>JBEVDE010000388.1:0-12040 GCA_040514175.1 Allosphingosinicella sp.
CGGGCGCGCGCTGGCCGCCGGGATCGATCGTGACGTCGCGCAGCAGGATTTTCTCCCAGGATCCGGAGAAGACGATCTCGGCGAGGTCCGGCTGTGGGGCGACTCCGGCCAGAAGCAGGCCGAGCCAGAGGCCGTTGAGCTCGATCGAGCGCGTGCCTCCGCCGGCGGTGAAGGTGACCGTCCGCTGCGCGGCCGGCGGCGAGAGGGTGACGTAGGGCCGCTCCCCGCTCGTCGCCCAGAGCCTCGAATCGCCGGTGACCGAGATGGCGCCGGCGAGGGCGGCGGGAGTGTAGGTGCGGCTGTCGGCGATGAGCGTGTCGCCGTTCAGACTGGTCCAATTTGGGGTGAGGCCGCTCGCGGGCGGAAGCGGCGACGCGGCCGGGACGGTCCGGCGGCGGTCGTGCCCGCCGGCGCCGACCGGGTAGAAGATGCCGTAATGGAGAAGCCGCGCCTGGAGGACCCTCGCGCCCGGCGGCGGCGCCTTGAGCTGGACCCGGCCGCGGTCGGGATCGAGGAGCAGGTCGACCCAGGCCGGGATCGACGCCGGGGCGGCCCAGCCGGCGAGACCGGCGCCGGCGATGTCGTGCGGCTCGAGCGAGGGCTGGACCGCGTTCGACGCGATGGCGAGGTCGATCGCGGGATTGCCGAAGCCCGGCGCGAGGAGGTGGGCCTTGGGGCTTTCCTCGGCGAGCGCGGCGCGCAGCAGGTCCTCGGTGACGATTCCGGCGAGGCCCGTCGCCGCGTCGAGCAGGCTCGGCTGGTCGAAGAAGGTGCGGCCGATCAGCGGCTCCCAGCTGACCGGAAAAGTGGGATCGTCGGCAAGCCGGTAGTGAGCGGCATTGAGGCGCCGGCAGGTGATCGGCGCCCGAACGTCCCATTCTCTTTTGTCCGCGCATTCCTCCGGATCGAGTATCCCGGGCTGGAACAGGGGCACGTCGCGGCCCGAAGGGTCGAGCGTATAATGGGTGGTGTCGAGCGCGTAGGGAGTCACGCCGTTCAGCGGGAAAGCGTGCTGCCGGAAGATGAAGAGGTTGACGTTGGGAATGTTGTAGAGGCCGCGCAGCCCTTGGCCGCGTTGCATGTCGGCATGATGGGACATGTCGTCGAACGGCCCATCGAGCACGTCCATGGCGCGCAGAGTCCGCAGATTGGCGAGGCCGCCCTGCGGCGTTCGGGTCACCGGTCCGCCCGGGATCTCGGTGTCGAGCATGTGCCAGCTGCGGGCAAGCTGGCGGAAGGCGTCGACCGCCACCGAATCCCATTGGGCGATATCGTGGGCGAGGAGCTCGAGCAGGTGGCGGGTGCCGGCGCGGCGCCGGTAATGGATGGTGTGGCCGACATCCGCCCGCCGTCCGGCGGGGTTGATCGAGCTCAGCATCCGGGTGCCGAGCAGAGCGCCGATATAGGGCACCGCCCAATCGTCGGCTTCCTCGATCCGGCTGTCGGCGAGCAGGCGGTCGATGCTCCGCCGGGCCACCGCCGCTTCGCCGGCGAGCAGCTCGACGAAGGCGCGCAGCTGGCCCGGCGGGTTGGCGAGCGCGTCCTCCTGCTTGTAGACGCCCGGGATCAGCGCCCAGATCTTCTCCGCATAATGGCGCTCGAAATCGTCGCGGGCGGCAAGGATTGGGGAGGTCGCCATCAGAGCACCTGCCCGTGGGTCAGGAGGTCGAAATACTGGCCTTCCGCAAGCGTCATCGCCTTGGGCATCTCGCCGGCCGGAGTCGCGATGGAGGTCACCGCCTCGACTCCGGGAACGGCGTGGATTGCAGCGAGGACCCTGCTCCGGAACAAGGGCTGGGAAATGCCGATCCGGCCGGGCGAGAACAGGCCGGCGAGTGGATCGAACAGGGCCACTCGAACCGCCTCGCGCACCGTCTCGGCGGCATAGCCCGGCGCCGCCTTGAGGGTGACGTCGAACGGGTCGACGGGCACCGGCGCCGCGTTCGCCACCCGCACGAGCAGCCCGGGCACGGCGCGATCGCCGAGATAGGCGGCGAGCGCGGCGCTGACGTCGCCGGCGGTGCCGATGATCCAGACCAGGATTCCGGCCTCGTGCCTGGCCTCGTCCCAGCTGTAGGCGACGGCGGCGTTGGCGATCCCGGAATAGCCGCGCACCATCGCCTCGAAATCCGCGACCGAAACGGCCCGGCCGAGCGACAGCATCGACGTGGGCGCCGCGGTCCGCATATCCGCCGCGGCTTCGGCGTCGGCGCCGCCATAGGGGGGCAGCGGCCCGACGACCTTGGTCAGGCCCTTGGCGGGCCGGGAGAATTGCTTGATGCTTCCGGCCGGAGGCATCGCCGCGCCGGCGCCCCAGCGGTAGCTGGCGGTGATGTTGCCGACGCCGCTGGTCGGGCGGGCGCCGTTGACTCCGTCGCCGAACAGGATCGTCGCGGCGCCGTCCTCGGCCATGAGCACCCGGTAGATGCGCTCGTCGCGGGGCCGGTCGTAGAAGGATTCCACATAGGTCCATTCCAGGCCGTCGACGCGGACGGTGAGCTGCGGCGAGCGGCCGAGCGGCATCGAGGAATCGGCGGTCCAGCTCAACGGCTTCTGCTTGAGGGTGAAACGCTGGTTGGAGGCGGCGGCGTCGCCGGAGCCGAGCGTCTCGGAGCCGACGGTCTGGCCGCGCACCGCTTCGACCACATTGCCCTGGATCCGGACCGGAATCGCGAGCGGCTCGGCGAAGGCGGCGGCGCCGGTTTCGGCGTCGAAGCGGGCGGTCCCGTCGGCGGCGGGAATGAGATTGCCGGCGAGCAAGGCGCCGGCCCTGGCCGCGCCGGCGGCGATCGCCTCGCCGCCGGCGGGGGCGGCGCCGAGCGGCCGGACCGGACGCTCGACGGTGCCGCATTCCCGCACGTCGTCGAGGGTAAGGCTGGTGCGGGCGACCCGGGTCGGGCGGCCGAGCTGGCGGGGGACAAGGTGGACCTGGACCGATTCGCCGCCGCTGATGATCCCGGTCGGCTCGATCAGGATCATGGTGAGCGGGATGATCGCATTCTGGTCTTCGACGCCGGTCGGCTGGGGATAGTCGTAGCGCCAGACCAAGACGATCTTGCTGACGTGGAGCGCCCCCTCCCGCTCGACCGCGACCGGCTGGCCGGGAGCAACCTGGGGATAGAGGGAATCGAGGACGATCCAGTCGACGCCCCAGCCGTTGCCGACCGCGGCATAAGCGTCGAGCAGCGGCGAGGGCGACACGCGGGTGGTGAGAATCCATGCCCTGGTCGTCGAGAGCGGCACGCCCGCCATGGCGGTGGGGTCGCCCTCCTCGAAACGGACCCGCTGATATTTGAGGCCGTCCGCCTCGGGGGCCGATTCGACCGCGCTCACCCGCCCGACGAAGCGGGTGTTGCCCGACTCGACCGCCACCACCGAGCCGCTGCTCGGGCCGCCGCCGGGAAGGAAGCGCAGGATTCCGTCGAACGCGTCCTCGCGGCAGGGCGCCAGCGTCCAGCGGTTGCGCTGCGGCCAGACGTCGGCGGGGGCGGCGAGCTCGAATATCTGCGGAGGCTGGTCGTCGAAGGCCTCGCTTCGGAATCCGGTGCCGGCGGGCGCGACGACCTTGTCCTCGCCCGAGGCTTCGAGCGCGAGCTGAACGCGCGCGACCAGGGCGGGGCGCGGCACGTAGCCGATGAGGCCGAGGATCTCGCGCATGACGCCGCCGTCGCCGGACGTGCCCAGATAGGCGCGGTTGGCGATGATCTGGTCGTAGAAAGCGGTGATGTCGAGCACGTAAGCCCAGGCTTCGAGCAGCATGACGCCGAGATCGTGGTCGCTGTCGGCGCGCCATCCGGCGAGCGCAGGATAGTTGCGGATCGCCGCCAGCATGGCGCGGCGATATTCGGGAAAGCCTTCGAGCTGGCGCGGCACGACGCTCAGCCCCGAACGGATGTCGGGCAAAGGCGGGTGCGGCGGGACGGGGCAGCAGCCGGGGGCGTCGGGTCGAAGCATCAGCGGCCTCCGTCGCCGGCGATTCGAAGGATTCCGACGGCGGCCCGGTCGGGATCGTTCTGAAGGCGGATGATCTCACCGGGGCCGGGGACCAGTTCCGGCTCGCTGAACGGCCGCCAGTCGCCGAGGCCGTGCACCCGGATCCGGATCGAATCGACGAACTTCACGCCGGGCACGGCCTGCACCCGCGCCTCGAGCGCGGTTCGGCTGAGCGGGGTGCCGAAGGTGAAATTGTCGGGCGCGAAGAAGCCCGGCGCCGCGATCTCCTCGTAGAGCGCCTCGACGACGTTGCCGACATAGGCGTCGGCGGCGACGCAGACCCGGATCTCGACGTCGAGGTCGAGATAGTCGGCGTCGACCCGCCGGGCGTCGCGGGCGGCGAGCCGGATGCAGTCGATCTCATGCTCGACCTGGTCCTCCTGGGCCGCCGTCAGGTCGACCGAGGCGAGGGGGTCGACGGCGACGAAGTCGGTCGACCAGCTTCCGGTCCAGCGGGTCGTGCTGCTCGCCCGCTGGACGAAGGGCATCCTCTGGATGATCTGGCTGTAATCCTCCGGGCGGACGGCGCGGCGCGGCAGCGCGCGATAGGCTTCCGGCGCCTTCATCCGGATCGAGGTCGGGCTCTCCTCGCCGCGCGCATTGGCGAAGGGCAAAGGGTTGGTGACGCTGTCGACGAGCGCGGCGACCGCCGGCGGGACGGTAACGCCGGCGGGCGGCGTCAGCTGGAGGCTGAAGCTCGCGACATTGGCGATCACTCCGGGATCGGTGAAGTAGCGCGCCCGCATGATCGCGCCGTCTTCGGGCGCCTGGCCGAACTCGCCGCTTCCGAAGCGCACGGTCCAGCCGCCGTTGCCGGCATAGTCCTGGAAATCGAACGTACCGAACTGGAGCTGGTGGGTCTTCACCGGCCGCCACATCCCCGGCTCGAGGGTGAAGGAAGGCGTGTCGAGATCGGTGTCGAGAAGGTCGGGGAAATAATGCCATTTGCCCGGATCGGGGACGAGGAAGGTGTCGAACAGGGCGGGATCGTCGGGCGAAACGACGGGAGGGTTGGGCGGCTCCAGCTCCTCGACGATGGCGGCGGAGGCCGTGTCGTGGCGCATCGACTGGAGCTCGGTGGCTCGAAGGCCGTAGCGGAAGACGATGTCGCGCCCCATCCGCGCCGAATCGATCGCTCCTTCGCGTTCCACCGCCGGGACCAGGGCCAGGAGGCGAGCCAGCAAGGCGGGGTCCATGCCCGGGTAGCGGGCGGCGAGCGCGGCCTCGGGGCCGATCCTGAAATATTCGGTGACGCGTTCTCCCGCCGCCACCGGCACGATGTTCATCGCCACGGTGAGGCCGTCATAGGGAAGCTCGAACTTCGTGGCTTCCGATTCGTCCCAGTGGATCCGGGTGACGAAGGTGGGATTACCGGCGGTGAGGACGAGCGGGTCGGTGAATTCGTCGATGGCGGTGATCGTCACCGGGATCGCCCGCACCGGCCGCGACGCGTCCGCCGGATCGGACAGGATCATCACTCTCTTGCCGACGAGGAATTCCTCGCGCGTGATTGCCGGGGGAGTCTCCGGCGGCGCCATCACCGGAGCCGCGCTCTTGAGCATCAGGCTGGTGATGCCGCGGCCGAGGCAGTCCTGCTCCGTATCGGGGTTGTGGACGTCGAATCCGTTCCAGCGCGGATGCACCCAGGCGTCGGCGGTGGTCGAGAAGGGGATCCAGGTCAGCGCATCGCGCAGCGCCCAGACCCTGGTGTCGCGGGGAAGCACGCCGCCGGCCCTGGCGACGACCCTTATGTCCCCGCTCGCGGCGCCGCCGCGGTCGACCGGATAGTCGACGAGCCTGGCGAGCGCGGCGAGGCTGGAGCGCTGGGTCGCGGTGCCGAAGCGGGTCTCGGCGTCGATCCGGTCCTGCTGATAGGCGAATTCGTCGCCGAGCGCGGCCATCACCTCCATCAGCATCACCGCCGTGTCCGCCTCGAGCGGCTCGCGCCAGTCGGGATAACGGGCGCCGGCGAAGCCCAGCAGAGCGGTTCGGATCGATTCGAAATCGCGGGCGAGATAGTCGACCGGCACGTCGACCAGCGGATCGCCCGGGCAGTCCTGGTCCGCCTCGCAATCGAAGCCGGTCGGACAGGCCTGCTTGAAATCGAACAGGATCGTGCCGGAGAGAAGGTCGATCCGCGGGTGGACGAGCCGAAGCTCGTAGGGCTCGAACCCGCCCGGCTCGCCGACCTCGATCTCGAGCGCGACCCTTTGCGTGTCGAAGACCAGGACCCGCCGCCAGCGCAGGCCGACGATCGGCAGCGGGACCTCGCCGGCGGCCGCGACGATGGCCGCCGTCAGCGGCGGCCCGGCGGCGAGAGGAGGGCCTTCGGTGGCGTTGACGGGAATGGCCGGGACGGCGCCGGCGGCGACAATCGCCGGAACGGTGGCGGTCGGCTCGACGATGAAGAAGACGCGCAGCACGGTCTGCACCGCCGGGTCGAGCACCTGCACGTAGTCGATCCCGGTGAGGGCCTTCACCCCCTGCGCGCACAAGGCGAGACGGCGGCCGGGCGCGGTCATGACAGCCGCACCTCCTCGTTCAGATAGCGCTGCTCGCCGTGGATCAGCACCCGGTAGACGACGTTGATCGTCAGGGTCTCGGTGCCGGCGGTCAGAGTCACCTGGTCGACGGCGATGACCGGAGCGAGCCAGCGGGTCAGGGCTTCATAGACCATGGTCCGGGCGAGCATCGCCGTCGCGTCCGAAATGGGCGCGAAGACGAGGCGGCGGATGCCCGCGCCGAATTGCGGCCGCATGATCCGCTCGCCCGGCGTGGTGAGCAGAAGGTGGCGGATCAGCGAGCGTATGTAGGCGTCGTAATCCGGCTCTTCCGAGGCGCGCCCCGACAGCGGGTTGATCGCGAAGGGCGCCGCCACGCGCCGGGCGAAGGGGGCAAGGGTCATCGCCTCAGCTCCCGCTCGCCCGGGGGTCGCCGGAGGTCACGGTGACCGGCGCCGTCGCCCCCGTCCCGGGATTGGTCGCGGTGCCGGTGCCGGTCGTCGAGACGGTCGGGATGGAGTTCACCTTCACCCGGCTGTTGGTCACCGTCCACAGCCCGGTCACCATCGGGCCGCCGAACTGGAGGATGTCGGTGGCGATTCCGACCGGTCCGAGCTGGGTCTTCACCCTTGTGTTGGTGGTGACGACCGCCGCGGCGGGCGCGCCCGCGCTCATGATGCCGGCGGGGAGGGTGACGAAGGGTTGGGCCATGATCCTCGCTCCTCACATCGCCGTCAGGGCGCCGTTCATGGCGTCGAAGCCCGACGCCGAGACCTTCGCGGTGCCGCCGTTGCCGGACAGCTCGACCTCCGGCGCCTCGATCTTGATACTGTCTCCCTTCATCGTGATCTTGGCGCCGCCGGAGGTCTCGATCTCGACCTCGCCGGCATCGTTATCGATGCGGATGGTGAGGCCCGGAGTCTTCCAGAAGGCCACGCCCTCGACCGCGTCGGCGCTGTCGATCTCGCCGTCCTTCCAGAAGCAGCCGGACCAGATCGGCAGGTCGATATTGCCCGCCTCGAACTCGACCCAGACCGAAGTCTCCACCGGCGGCAAAGCGAAGAAGCCGAGCTGGTCTCCCGCGTAAGGCGCGCAGGGCATCGCCCACACCGTCTTTTCGCCGAGGACCGACGGGACCTCGACCTTCAGCATCCCTTTCTTGGTCGGGTCCGCGGTGTCGACGACCCGGCCGCGATACTTGCCGAAGTAGCGCTGGCTCAGCTGCTCGACGACGCGGTCGAGATGTTCGAGAAACTCGGTCATAGCGGCGATCCAGTCGCCGGGGCCGGGAGCCCGTTGGCGCGCAGCTTGAAATCCATGAAATGGTCGGTGGCGTTGATGACGTGGATCGCGCTCTTGACCTGGAAATTGCCGGACAGCCGGCTGTCCGCATATTGCACCGCCACGATCATGTGCGGCTTGACGACGAAGTCGAGCATTTCGAGCGTGCTCGAGCAGTCGACCTCGACGAACCATGCCGCCTCGGTCAGCATCGACTGCTGGGCGAGATATTGCTCGTCCGGATCGGGATTGGGATCGCCGAGCATGCTTCGGGGGACGCCCGAGATTTCCGGGAGGGTCCGCGAGCCGGGCGTGGTTGCCGCCTGCTCGCTCTGGCCTTGGTTGTCGACGTTCTCGCCCGATCGGGACTGGGCGAAGCCCTGCGCGGAATTGGGCCGCTCGAAATCGAGGCGGACGTCGAATTTGGTGACCTTGACGCATTGGTCGGGCGGCGGATTGACGTTGATCAGATAGTCGCCGCTCAACGTGAGAACGGGGGGTCCGGGCACCGCCGCCGCCCCGTTGTCGACGTGCGGCGACGTCTTGAGCATGAACATCGACCCGCAATCGATCGTGGCCGCCCCGGGCGGCTGCGGGGCGATGTGATAGTCGATCCAGAATTCCATCGCATTGCGGCGCGCGATGTCCTCGAGGAAGGCGAGATCCGTGGCCCGCTGGTTGAGCGGATGCTGCTCGTCGTAATTCTTGCGGGTCTCCTGGACGTCGAAATCGAGCTGATGGAAGCGAAGTATCCCCGCCGCCGCGTCCGAGGCCTTCATCGGCCAGCTCGCCTCCACCCCGACCCGGTTCAGGAGAACGCGCTGGTCCTCGCCGTGGATCTCGTACCAGCTGCCCGCGCCGCCGAGCATGGAGGAGGAGCGGGTGCGGGTGATCGGCCCGTTGACGAGGCAGTGCAAAGCGTTGCCGGAGCTGACGAAGATGCCGATCATCTGCTCGGCCTGAAGCGCGTCGTGCCTGGCGACGATGGGCTCGCCCTCGCAAATGTCGTCCTGGAAGCGGATCGCGAACTTCGTCGGCTTGCTCAGCTCCATCTCGACCCGCGCCTCGATCACCGAGGGAGCGACATCTTCGAGAACGGTGAAATTCTCGCCGCCGGTGATGATCGCGCCGAAGCCCATCAGCTGTCCTTTGCCGGAATGGCGAGGAACTCGGCCTCGGCGATCTGGTCGGCGGTCATCGCGCCGTTGAGCTCAGCGATGCGCCAATAAGCGGTGGCGTCGTTCAGATAATGCTGAGCGAGATGGTCGAGCCGCTGTTGCTCGTGGCGGCGGTGCTTGCCGAGCTCGACCTGGGGCGGGACCTTCGCCGGAAGGACGCAGGCGACGGTTCGGCCGCGCCGGTCGGTCGCGAACGCCGTCGCGGCGAATTTGAGATAGCGGCTGGTGCTCGAGAAGATCGACATGGCGGGCCTTTAGATCGGGATCATCGAGGCGACGGCGGTCCCGACGTTGCCCAGGTTGGCGATGGCGAGGGCATCCTCCTGCACGGCGGTCAGATTGTAGGCCGCCTTGGCGATCCCGACCGAGGCGGACGTTTCCTTGCACTTGAACGCGTCCGGGGTGACGACCTGAACCTCGATCGTCGCCTTCGCCATCCAGGGGTAGAGGAGGGGCGTGAATTCGGTCATGTCGATGGACAGGCTGGTGACCCTGACCGGCACGATGACCGCGGTTCCGAGGATCAGCAGGGTGATCGGCACCGCCGGCCGGTTCGCCTGCTTGGTGATCGCGGATCCGCCGAGCGCCTTCGCCGAGCCGACCAGGTCGCCGATCAGGCCCTTGGACGGCTCGATCAGCTTTTTCAGGGCGGCGATGCGCGAGGCGACCCCGGTCGCCATCGCCACCGCATTATACCATTCGACGTCCTCGGTGGCGTCGAACTCGAGGTCGAACGAATATTTCTCCTCGGGATCGAAGGGCTGGACCAACGGCGCCTGGGCGGCCTGGTTCTGCTGGTTGGTGGCGAACGGGTTCCACGGCGTGAAGGACCGGGTGATCTTGGCCGGATTATATTGGAAGGGGACGATGTTCGGGATCGGTATCCCGAACTCCTCGATCAGCTGGACCAGCGCGCCCTTGAGCACGACCGGGGCGACGGGCGTCTTCTTAACCATGGGCCGCTCTCCTCGCCGGAACCGGATTCGCCGCGACGACGCTCGCCAGGCGGCCCTCTTTCAGGAACTCGCGGTTGACTCCTTCGGCGAGGTCGGCCGCGCCGATCGCCTCGCCGCGCGCCTCGGCGAGATAGGCCGCCGACAGCGCCGCCCCCTTGATCTGCGCCGGGCTGAGCTCGTGCTCCGCGGCCAGCGCTTCGGCGCAGGAGTCGCGCAGGCCGGAGGGAAGGCCGAGCGCGGCCAGCATCTTGTCCCAGAGCAGGCGGCGCTGCTCGATCTCGGGCAGCGGGAACTCGACGACGAAGCGCATCCGGCGGAGGAAGGCGGAATCGATATTCGCCCGGCGGTTGGTCGCCAGGATGACCACCCCGTCATGCTCGTCGATGAGCTGGAGAAGGTGGCCGGTGTCGGCATTGGCGTGGCGGGCGTTGACGCTGTCGGCGTCGGTACGCCGGGCGAAGAGGCTGTCCGCTTCCTCGAAGATCATCGCGCAGCCGGAGGCGCGCGCCGCGGCGAAGGCGGCGCTGAGGTTCTTGGCCGTCTCGCCGATATATTTGCTGACCGTCGCGGCCATGTCGATCGCCATCAGTTCGAGGCCGAGCGCGCCGGCGAGGACCTGCGACGACATCGACTTGCCGGTGCCCGGCGGGCCGCTCATGAGGACGGTCAGGCGCGCCGCCCGCTCGAAGACCCGGCCGCGCTCCGCCGTCGCGAGCAGGCCTTCGCGAAGCCGGGCCTCCTGCTCGATTCCGCGGAGTAGGCCCAGGGTACGGGTCGGCAGGACGAGATCGTCCCAGCCATAGTCGAGGTCGACGATCCGGCCGATGCCGCGGGTGCGCTCGAGCGTGCGCAGGTGGAGCATCGCCCGGAACTCGGCGAGCGACCGCATCTTCTGAGCGGCCGCGTCGGCCAGGTCGGCGAGCCTCGGCGAGCCCAGCGGCGAGGTGGCGTCCGCGGGCAGGCCGGGCAAATAGGCGCGGGTCAGCCTGGCGAGCGAATCGGCGCTGAGCGGCGGGATCGGGATGACGAGGTCGAGGAGGCCGCGCCGTGGCCTGGGCTCCGAGCCCGGCTCGGCGACGACGAACTGGAGCGGCGCGAGCCGGGCGTCGATCGGCCAGGGCGCCGGCTCGCCGCGCCACACCAGGGTGAGATCGCTGAGCAGCGCCAGCCGCTGCACCCGCAGGAAGGCCGTGCGCAGGTCGCTCGCCTCGCCGGTCGGCTCGGCGTAAATGGCCTTGCCGCCGAGCGCCTCGACGATGTTCGCCGCCATTGTCGAGCGGCCCGATCCGGGAAGCCCGGTAATGGTCACCCTGACGCTCCGGGCTCCCGGCTCGATCCGCCGGATCCGGTCCGCCGCCGCGTCGACCTGCCATTCCGGAAGCGGCTTGGGCGGCCGGGCGGGGACGATGGCGATCCCGTCCAGGCCGTCGGGAGCGACCCGGCCGTGGAACCAGTCGACCATCTCCGGATCGGCCTCGATGAGGTCGGGCTCGCCCGGGCGTCCGGGGATCCGCCGCACCAGGCCCCAGGCGAGCAGGGCGCCGGTCGGGCGCAGCACCGGCTCCGCACCGTGGCCGAACAGCAGCCGAAGCGCGACCAGGGTGGGAAGCATCCATCCCGGCTGCCCCTGGAGCGCCGCGAAGGCCGGGCCGAGCGCCGGCTCCACCGCGACCGCGACCGCGGAGTCGAGCGCGTCGGCTTCGGCGGAGTCGAGCTTGAACAGGCTGTGCACCCGGGTCCGGAAGGCGCCTTCGGGGCCCTTGAGCCGTTTCTCGATCGCCTGCTGCGCCCCCGCCGGGACCTTTTCGCCGGCCGCACGGGCGAGTTTGAGACGGATCCGCTCGGCGACCAGCTCGGCCGCATTCCGCTTCCGGGTCTCTTTCGCCCGCGCCATCTCAGGGCTCCAGCCAGAAGGGCGCGGCGTCGACGCCGTTGACGGCGAGTCGAACCATGCGGGTGCCGCCGTCGGCGAGGTCGAAGAAGGGATGCGCTTCGTAGACCGTCGCCGACTGGGCGATGAAGGTGCCGGGATTTTCGGCAGGGTTGGGCGAAAAGGCCGCGACGAGGCGGTAGACGTCGCCGGCGATGGTCAGCTGGGGGACGTTGAGCGGATCGGTGCAGTCGACCCCCG
>JBEVDE010000446.1:0-5564 GCA_040514175.1 Allosphingosinicella sp.
CGACTTCCTTCATGTTCTCGTTGGTGCCGCCGAAGATTCGGGTCACGCGGGCGTCGCGCCACCGGCGGGCGATCAGATATTCGTTCATGTAGCCGGCGCCGCCGTGGAGCTGGAGCGAGGCGTCGCAGGCTTCCCATTGCAGCTCGGTATGCCAGAGCTTGGCGGCCGAGGCCTCGGCGGCGGTGAGCTCGCCGGCGATGTGGCGGAGAATCGCCCCGTCGAGATGGGCCCAGCCGACCGGGAGCTTGGCGGCGAGGTCGGCGAGGGTGAATTTGGTGTTCTGGAAATCGAACACGGTCTTGCCGAAGGCCTTGCGGTCCTTGGTGAACTTCACCGCCTCGTCGAAGGCGCGCTGGGCGGCGGCCTGGGCGGCGCAGGCGATCGAGAGCCGCTCCTGGGGGAGCTGGTTCATGAGATAGGCGAAGCCCGAGCCCTCCTCGCCCAGGCAATTGGTGATCGGCACCCTGACGTCGTTGAAGAAGAGCTCGGACGTGTCCTGCGAGTGGAAGCCGATCTTGTCCAGGTTGCGGCCCCGTGCGTAGCCCTCGCGGTCCGCCTCGACGAGGATGAGCGACACGCCTTTGGCGCCCGCGGCCGGGTCGGTTTTGGCGACGACGATGACGAGATCGGCATGCTGACCGTTGGTGATGTAGGTCTTGGAGCCGTTGAGGACATAATGGTTGCCGTCGCGCTTCGCGGTGGTGCGGATGCCCTGGAGGTCGGAGCCGGCGCCGGGCTCGGTCATGGCGATGGCCGTGGCGGTTTCGCCGGAAACCATGCGCGGCAGCCAGTGCTTCTTCTGTTCCTCCGAGCCGTAGGCGACGAGATAGTCGGCGACGATGTCGCTATGGAGGGTGATGCCGGCGGTCGAGCCGGCATAAGCGAGCTCCTCGTCGATGACGGCGTTGAAGCCGAAGTCGAGCCCCGGGCCGCCATAGGCCTCGGGGACGGTCGGGCACAGCAGGCCCGCCTCGCCGGCCCTGGTCCAGAAGGCGCGGTCGATGATCCCTTCCTCCTCCCAGCGGGCGAGATGGGGGATGAGCTCGCGCTCGAAGAAGCGGCGGACGGAGTCGCGGAACTGGTCGTGCTCGGGGGTGAAGGCGGTCCGGCGGGAGAGGTCGAGCATGGTCAGTCCTTGCCTGTGAAGCGGGGGGCGGGGGCGGGCTGGGTGACGCCCGCGATGTCGAGGAAGGTGCCGCGGGCGGCGTTATGGGGGTGGCCGGGGGCCTCGGCGAGGGAGAGGATCGGGGCGAAACATGTGTCGCAATGTTGAAGGATGTTGCACCAATGCGGTCGATCGTGGCGGCCGAAGGCGGCGGTGAGCTCGTCGCGAAGGCCGGCATCGTGCTGGCCGCACTCCAGGCCCATCTTCTCCTTCAGCACGGCGAAGAATTCGGGCTCGAGCGCCCCGACCGAGACCCACAGGCCGTCGGCGCATCGATAGACGTCATAATAGGCCCGGCCGGTGTCGAGCAGATTGACCCCGCGCTCGTCCTTCCACATCCCCGCCGCCTTGAGCGACCAGGTCAAAGCCGAGATGAGGGCCGCCCCGTCGACCATTGCGCAGTCGATCACCTGCCCCTTGCCCGTCGTCCGCGCCGACAGGATCCCGGCCAGCATGCCGAAGGCGAGCAGCATCCCGCCGCCCCCGAAATCCCCGACCGCGTTGACCGGCGGGACAGGGGGACCACCTTCGCGGCCGTAGGTGTGGAGCGCGCCGGCGAGGGCGATGTAATTGATGTCGTGGCCCGCCGCCTGGGCGAGCGGCCCGTCCTGGCCCCAGCCCGTCATCCGCCCGTAGACGAGGCGGGGATTGTCCTCGAGCAGCAGGTCGGGCCCGAGGCCGAGCCGCTCCATCACCCCGGGCCGGAACCCTTCGATGAGCCCGTCGGCGTCGCGCGCCAGGTCGCGGACGCGGGCGGCGCCTTTCTCGGACTTGAGGTCGAGGCGGACGGTGGAGGCGCGGGAGCGGCCGAGGATGTCATATTCGGGCGGGATCACCGGCGCCCGATCCTCGCGCTCGACCCGGATCACGGTCGCGCCATGGTCGGCGAGCATCATCCCGGCGAAGGGCGCCGGGCCGATGCCGGCGAGCTCGACGATGCGGATTCCGGAAAGCACCCCTGCCATGGACCTTGCATACGGCCGAGGGACCACAGACGGCAATCGGCTTGACCTGCGGCTCGCAGCGACCCTCGGCGCCGCTCCACGCCGCCCCTGATCGACGACTCAATTTCGACCGGAGCGCAATAAGCCGTTTCTGTGTCGTAACAGAATAGTCGAAGTTAGTGTGGAGTCCTTGCAACGGTCAGCCAAGACTTTGTTACTGCGCATGACTCTCACTTTTCTTGAGGACTTTGGCACGGTACGACCGAAATCGTTATCCAGGAGGGGGTGGCATGACAGATCCAGCGGAAAGCAGCGATTTATTAAAGACTATCAATCATCTGCTCGACGATATTCTGGGACTGGATCGAAGCAACAACCTCGTCGAAGTTGTCGCCACGCCCGGCACTGAGCGTGCATCCGATGGGCCGTACATCACGATCGAGTTCACCTTCACGCCCGGCTCGTGGGCGCATGACATCGTCAAGCTGCTGCCGTTGCGGATCTTCACCGACCGGTTGACCGACAGCGGCTACGCGTTCGAGCTGCAGGCGGAGATCAAGAAGCAGCTCGATCCCCAGATCGCCGCCTTCATCGCCAAGCGGACCGAGGGGTTGGGCGGAATCGAGCGCGGCATCATCGCGGCGGCGACCAACGCCCTGGAGCTTGTTCTTTCGAGCCAGATCCTGAAGCCGCTTTCGGGCCGGCTCGCCGTCAGCCTGCTCAACCTCGACCTGCCGGAACGCGCCAGGATAACGGACTTCCTCGGGACTGCGCTCGACGACCTCGGCGAGCTGTATTTCAGGCTGTTCATTCCGGAGATCGCCAAGACCTACGCGAAGCTTGGGCTCAGTGAAATACTGACCGTCGCGACGTCAGGCTCGAGCCCGGAGTGGGCGACGGCGATTCGAAGCGTCGGCGACGGCGTCTTCGGTCCTGTCATCGACAATATCGTCCACAATTATTTTCTTCAGGAACCGTATGAGCCCGCGAAGCTGTTCGACAATATCGAGTTCAGCGAGGTGTTCGGAAACGCTATTGCCGGCTTGCTCATCGACTTCGAGACGCTGGACAAGGAAATACTGGACGACCTCCTCGGTCTCGACGGCGAGAACAAGATCGAGGAGTGGGTGGAAAAGCTGCTCCAGGGCAAGATCCAGGATCTGGTCGAGAGCGGGTTCGCCAAGGCACTGGAGTTCCTGGCCGGCGATTTCAATGCGGAGGACGTGACGCGCCTGTTCGCGCAATTCACCGGGCAGTTCGATGTTCAAAGCCTGCTCGGCAATTTCTTCGTCAGATACGCGAGCCAGCAGCTGGCCGAATTGTTCGTCGACATCGACAGCCTCCCGGAGGCGCTGGTCAGCCAGCTCGGCGCAACGGTCGGCTCGAGCTTGCTCGGCCAGGCGCTGGGCGATCTGGCGATCGATGCTGTGACCGGCTTGTTCGGCCAGGCGACGTTGAACGTCATCGGCGGAGCCATCTTCAAGGGGCTCGGGGCGATGCTCGGCGCCGGCGTCGGAGCGGTGGCCGGCTCGGTCGTGTTTGAGCTGATCGACGACCTGTTCGACGGTGCCATCTCCGATCTGTTCAACGATTTCCTCGACTGGATCCGGAACGACAGCCCGCAGGCATTCTATAACATGACCTATGACCCGATCTCGAACCGGTTCGAGTTCGGCGGTGACAATTATTCCAAGGATTCGAACGATCAGATGCGTCTCGCGGTGAAGATGCTCGGCGAGGCGTGGGCGGAGCGTGTCAATCAGGTGATCGCCTTCGTCGATCAGCCCGCCTCCTTCGATCCCCTCTTCAACAACGTCTACGTCGTCTGGGGCAAGAAGCATTACGACTCCGATTATGCGTCCTTTATCGGGTGGGAACAGAGGCTGGCGCAATCTCCGGATGCCGAACATGTCGCGAAGGTCACGATCGGCATGGTGCTCAACCACATGAACTTCCAATCGGGCCATCCCGTCATCGCGGCGGCCTACGAGCTGTGGAAGGCCGTCGTCGGTGCGGGCGGCGGCACGGCGCTGACCTTTGTCGAGCCGGACGCCATGGTCCGACTCCAGGAGCTCATCGGACTTGCGCGATTCGCCAACGACTATCGTCAGGACCCGACCTATTTCGATTTGCTGATGGGTAGCGACGCGCCGGTCGCCATCACGATCCTGCAGCAATATTTGGAGGCCGAGGTAAAGGGGTTCAACGGACCGGTCACCTTGAAGGGAAGCGTGGTCGGCTTCGAAACGATCGGATCGGCGGCCGCCGGCGACACCATCGTTCTCGACGGTCCGGCCTGGCGGGCCATGGGCCGGGGCGGCGACGACATCGTCCATGTCGGGGCCGCGGTGCGCCAGGAGATAGACGGCGGTACCGGGTCCGACACGATAGTGCTCGGCAAGGACATCGGGGCCTATTTCGCGACGGTGAACCGTCCAGACCGCTCGGTCACTCTCATCGACCAGGCGGCAGGGATCACCATCGTCGTCGCGAACGTCGAGACCTTCAAGTTCAACGGCGCCACCTATTCATTCGATGCGGCCTTTCCGAACCGGGCGCCCGTCATCGTCTCCAACGGCGGCGGCAATTCCGCTCAGCTCTCGGTGCCCGAGAACAGCCTCGTGGTCACCCGGGTGGCGGCCACCGATATCGACGGCGACGCCCCCAAATTCGAGATTGTCGGCGGTGCCGACGCCGCTCTGTTCCGGATCGATCCGACGACGGGCGCTCTCTCCTTTGCCGCCCCGCCCGATTTCGAAACCCCGCTCGATTCGAACCATGACAATGTCTACGCAGTCATCGTCACGGCCCATGACGGCCTGGCCGGCGATACCCAGGCGATCAGCGTTCACCTGACCGACGGCATCGAAGGCAATTTCATTCCGGGGACGAGCAGCCTCGACTGGATCGATCTCACCCGCGCGCCGCCCGGCCTGCTGACCTCGACCGATCGCGACGACCGTATCTACACGCTGGATGGCGACGATCTCGTCAATGCAGGCGGCGGCAACGACCTGGTTCTCGGCCATGGCGGATATGACATACTGAGCGGCGGCGCAGGGAACGATCAGCTGTTCGGCGGTACCGGGAACGACTTCCTCGGCGGCGGCGCCGACGACGATCTCCTGTCCGGCGAGGACGGCGACGATCTCCTGGAGGGCGGCACTGGCGCCGACCTCATGCTCGGCGGCGCCGGCAATGACATCTACATTGTCGATAGCGGCGACCAGGTCTTCGAAGCGCCAGGCGGCGGCGTCGACGAAGTCCGAAGCTCCGTAGCCTACACGCTCGGCGCCAATGTCGAGAATCTGGTCGCCTTCGGCGCCGGAGTCGGTAACGATCTCGACAACGTCATCACCGGCAGCTCGATCAACGACAGCCTTTCCGGCGGCGGTGGCGACGACAAGCTCGATGGCGGCGCCGGCGCAGACTGGTTGTCGGGCGGAACCGGAAAC
>JBEVDE010000079.1:0-5041 GCA_040514175.1 Allosphingosinicella sp.
GACTCCGGTTGCGCCAAGGCGATCGAATTCCGCGCCGACGGCACGGTGACCCCGCCTGAGGGCAGCAGCTATGCGATTTCGGGCAATGTCGTGACGGTGGCGAGCCCCGGCCGGCCGCCGGACCCGAAGACCGTCACGCGCACAGGCGACGACAGCATGACCATCGCCGGCGGCGGATCGACGACGGCGCTGACGCGCTGCAAATAGCACGGGGCCGCGGGCGGCCTTTCGATCTCAGGGCGTCGCCCCTCTCCCGTTTTGCGCGGGAGGGCAGCTCCCGCCTACGTAGTTTCCACATTCATTCTGTACGTATTTCCAACAGGTTCCTGTCGTTTCGGAACCGAAGGGTATCGCGCGGGTTTTGAGCGTCGTTAACAGCTTCTTTACCCTCCTTTAGCTGTTCGAAAGGCGAAAATTGGGGTCCGACCGCGCGTTGCAACCGGCGTTGCTTCTCTGCTCCGGCAAGCGTTCCGAACGCGCCTTTGGCCGTCCCCGATTCCGCACAGTCCGTTCCACGACCTACGAGCCTCAGGCTTGAAGACGCCCCCGATCCGCGTGGTCCCGGTGACGGCGTCTTCACGGCCGCATTCACGCCAAAATTGACCCAGGGAGAATCGGGATGCCAAGGTTTGGGCAGAATAATTTCACGTCGCGCCTGTTCGCGGACAGCGAGCCTTCGGGCGCGTTCGGCTACGACTCTTACTCGCGCGGGCTCTTCGCCTCGCAACTGGCGGCCCGGCAGATCGCGCTCGACGCCGGCTCGGCCGACGGCTCGAAGCTGACCGCCCCGCTCCTTACCCCCGCCAATTACCAGCCGGTCGAATCGGCCTGGTACGTCCCCGGCCCGACCGGCCTCGTCGACGTCTACACGCCCGCCCCGAACACCACCGGGACGCTGGTGGTCGACGATCCCAACCACGTCCTGGCGGCAAGCGACACGCCCGGCGACAATGACTGGTTCAAGGTCACGCTGACGGCCGGCCAGACCTACGAGTTCGGCCAATATGCCCGTGCCGGCGGCATTCCGGGCGCGGAAGGCAACGGCGTCCCGCTCGCCGACGCCTATCTCGAAATTTACGATTCCGCCGGCAATCTGCTCGCGATCGCGGATGGCGGCGGGCCGAACACGCCGCAGGGGCTCGATGCGCTCATGACGTTCGAGGCGCCCTATTCGGGCACCTTCTATGTCAACGCCACGTCCTACGACAATACCGGCGACGGGGTCGGGGATTTCGCCGGCGATTACGAGATTTTCGCCAGAACCGCGACCGGAAGCGTCTACACCACGCATTACGACATTTCGAGCCCGCTCCACTCGATCGACTGGGGCGGAGTCATGGTCAACCGCGAGCATGTATCGGTGCGCAATCCGGACGGCATGGAAGGCCCGCGACCGACCGGCGAACCGGCGGCGGATCCGCTCACCGTCGAGGGCAACACCCTCGGCCACCCGGGCAAGAACGTCATCTACATCTATTTCGCCGGCGAGGGCGATCTCTACGCGAATACCGATTCGACCATTCCGGCGCAGGTCACGGTCCAGAATCCGTATCAATACGAGATCCAGGCGCTGCTGACCGCGGCGGCCGAATTCTCCAAGGTCGCCGACATCGTCTATGTTTCCAACTACACTTTCAATGCGGCGACCGGCCTCTACGAGCGCGACCCGACCATCCAGTACAAGCCCGGCCCATTGGGGCCCGAGGCGGGCATCAAATATGCCACCGGCGTCGCGGGTGACGGCTTCGACGCGGACTTCTTCTACTTTTCCTATCCCGGCACGCCGGGACCGGGCATTTCCCTGCTCGGGTCGATGAGCCCGCCCGATTATGGCGACGAAGGCGTCGCCCAGTTCAATTCCGCCGACGAGCGCTGGAACGCCCAGATGCTTCAGCAGGGCGGCTTCTCCTTCGTCACCTTGATCCACGAATTCGGCCACGGCCATGGCCTGGCTCACCCGCACGATACCGGCGGCGGTTCGAGCGTCATGCAGGGCGTGGTGACCAACGGCGTCCCCGGCGACGATGGCGGGGCCGGAGCGTTCGACCTCAATCAGGGCGTCAACACGATGATGTCCTACAATGACGGGTGGGAAAAATCGCCCTACGGCCAGGCCGAAACCAACAACGAAGGCTATGGCTGGCTCGGCAGCCTGATGGCGCTCGATATCGCCGTCATCCAGGACAAATATGGCGTCAACGAGGATTGGGCTACCGGCAACGACACCTACGTCCTGAAGGATGTGAACGAATGGGGGGTCTATATCGATTCGGCGACCGGTCAGCCGGCCGTCCACGATGCCACCAATCAGCTGACCACCCGCGACGGCTATTATGTGGGCCAGAGCACCTATTATTCGTCGATCTGGGATGCCGGAGGGGTCGATCAGATCGTCTATGACGGCGCCCGGGACACCACGATCGACCTTCGCCCGGCGACGCTCAAATATGAATATGGCGGCGCCGGATGGATGTCCTACGCCACCGGCATCTACGGCGGCTTCACCGTCGCCAACGGAGTCACGATCGAGAATGCGGTCAGCGGCAGCGGCAACGACAAGCTGACCGGCAACGCCGCCAACAACCGCCTCGAGAGCAACGGCGGCAACGACTTTCTCTATCTGTGGTTCGGCGGCGGCGACGACACCGCGCTTGCCGGCGCCGGCAACGACAATATCTTCTTCGGCGGCACCTTGAACTCGGCCGACGTCGTCCGCGGCGGCGAGGGCACCGACACCCTCGTGATCCAGGGCGCCTACGGGGCCCTCGCGCTCACCTCCAACATCACCGAGATCGAGAATCTCTCGCTGCTCGGCGGCAACAACACCAATTTCGGCGAGCCGGGGACGAACCTCTACGATTATGTGATCACCACCCACGATTCGAACTTCGCGGCGGGCCTGCAGGTCCGGGTCAACGGCTCGGCGCTGCTCGCCGGCGAGGATTTCACCTTCAACGGCTCGGCGGAGACCGACGCCAAGTTCGTCGTCTACGGCGGCAAGGGCACGGACACCCTTACCGGCGGCCTCGGCAACGACATTTTCTTCTATGCGGAGGAAAGATTCGCCACCGGCGACACGGTCAACGGCGGCGCAGGCTATGACGGCATGTTCCTTCGCGGCAATTACACGATCGACTTTAACTCCCCCGGCTACACCGGGCTGTTCACCAACATCGAAAACCTCACCCTGACCTCGGCCACCGACGAGCGCTACGCGCGCGGCGGCGGCACCGAGTTCGACTACAATATCACTTTGTCGAACGCGATCGTGAAGCCGGGCGAGACCCTGACCGTCTCGGGCGCTTTGCTGATGGCCACCGAGACGATGGTCCTCGACGCCAGCCAGGAGGCCGACGGCTATCTTCGCCTGTTCGGCGGCCGGGCGAACGACGTGCTCAAGGGCGGCGCGCTCGCCGACCTCATCCACGGCAATCTCGGCGCCGACCAGCTGACCGGCAACGGCGGCGCCGATACCTTCCGCTACGACGGAACGGGTGATTCGAACTCGGGCGCGATGGACCAGATTCTCGACTTCGCGGCCGGGACCGACAAGATCGACCTCAGCCGGATCGATGCGAACAGCGCCGCCGCGGGCGACCAGGCGTTCAGCTGGATCGGGTCGAACGCCTTCAGCGGCTCGGCGGGTCAGCTTCGGGCTTATCAGGACGGCAATTCCTGGTTCGTCGAGGGCGACACCAACGGCGACGGCGCCGCCGATCTGGTCATCCAGCTCATCGTCACCGGCGGCCCGCTCAGCCAAGGCGACTTTCTGCCCTAGGCGGTCGTCATTCCGGCGAAGGCCGGGATCCATGAACACGGTTATTCGAGAGATCGTACGCCGGCGTTCATGGATCCCGGGTCAAGCCCGGGATGACGGGCCCGCTCAGGCCACGACCGATTCCCGCGAGGATTCGGCTCCGGGCGCGCAGACAAGCAGATGCTTCTGCACCTTGCCGGCGGCGGTGCGCGGGAAGTCTTCGACATATTCGAAGCTCGCCGGCACCTTGTAGGCGGCGAGGCGGGCCCGGCAGAAAGCGCGGAGCTCGGCCTCGGCCGGCCGCGCTCGGCCCTCGGCCAGGCGGAGGAAGGCGAAGCCCACCTCGCCCCAGCGCGGATCGGGAGCGGCCACCACCGCCGCCTCCGCCACCGCCGGATGGCCCGCCAGCACATTCTCGACCTCGGCCGGATAGACATTCTCCCCGCCCGAGATGAACATCTCCTTCCGCCGCCCGGCGACCCAGTAGAAGCCGTCGGAATCGCGGCGGGCGAGGTCGCCCGATTTCAGCCAGCCGTCGGCGGTGAAGGCGGCCCGGGTGGCCTCCGGATCGTTCCAATAGCCCGGAGTGACGGCCGGACCGGCGAACATCAAATCGCCGACCTCGCCGTCGCGGGCCTCCTCGCCGTCCTCGCCGGCGATCCGCACCCGGACCAGCAGCTGGGGCTTGCCGACCGAACCGATCCGGTCCCACGCATCCGCCGGCGCGGCGAGGAAGGCGGTGGGCCCGGTCTCGGTCATGCCCATGCCGTTGCAGACGCGAAGGCCTAGGTCCCGGCAGCGCCGGGCGAGCGCATCGGGCAAAGGGGCTCCTCCGCAACCCCAGTGGCGGACGTGGCCGAGCGGCGCCCGGCCGAAGCGGGGATGATCGGCCAGCGCCTGATAGACGGTCGGAACGGCGAAGAAAGTGTCGAGCCGCCGGGCCTCGAGCAGCTCGACCACACGATCGGCCTCGAAGCCGGGCAGGACGAGGACCCGGCCGCCCTGGAGCAGGGTCGGAAGCGCGTGGAGGTTGATCCCGGCGGTGTGGAAATGGGGGAGGAAGCTCAAATGGGTGTCGGACGCGCCGAGACCGATGGCGGTGCCGATATTGACCAGGTTCGCGAGCGCCATCCGGTAAGTGTAGATGACACCCTTCGGCCGCCCGGTCGTCCCGGAAGTATAGAGCAGATACCAGATGCCGTCGGCGGGCCAGTGACCCCGGCGCGCCCGCGGCGGCGCCGCCGCGACCAGCGCCTCGTAGCCGTCGTCGAGGTCGAGCGCCGG
>JBEVDE010000082.1:0-4719 GCA_040514175.1 Allosphingosinicella sp.
AATTTCGGAGAATCGGCCGCTGAAGGCCTCGGCGCCCGGCTTGGACAGGGTTTCCGCCGAGCCCGGGGCGAGCGCCTGGATGGCCGCGTCCGCGACTCCGTCGCAAAAGGAGGAAACGATCAGCACCCGGGCGCCGCGGCCGAGCCGGACGATCTCGGGAAGCGCCTCGAGGCCGCTCTCGCCCGGCATCTCGACGTCGAGCAGGACGACGTCGACCTGGGTGGCGGGGAGCAAACGGAGCGCCTCGCCGGCGTCGCTCGCGGTGGCGACGATCTCGAAATCGGGACAGGCGGCGAGCATTCGCGAGAGCACCGCCCTCGCGACCTGCGAATCGTCGACGATCATCAGCCTCAAGGGCGGGGCGGCCGGAGCTTTCTCTCCCGCCGCTCGGGCGGCGGAGCGGGTCACGCGACGCCGACGATCTGCAGCTTGCTCTCGAGCGTCTCGCGGTCGAACGGCTTCATCACATATTCGTCGGCGCCGGCGTCGATCGCGGCGCGAATGTGGGCGGCGTCGTTCTCGGTGGTGCAGAAAACGACCTTGGGCTGCGGCTCGAACTTCCTCTGGCGAAGGGTGCGGAGGAACTCCATCCCGCCCATCACCGGCATGTTCCAGTCGAGCAGGACGACGTCGGGCATCCGGGTCTCGCAGCGCTCGAGCGCCTCGCGGCCGTCCTCCGCCTCGTCGACGGAAAAGTCGAGTGTCTCCAATATGTGGCGGGCGACCTTTCGGATCACCTTCGAATCGTCGACGACAAGACAGCTCTTCATGTTCGCTCTCGCTCTTCCCGGCGGACCCAATCTAGCCGCAATAAGTTAACCGGCGGCTTAAGCCTCATGCCGCCTCGCGGGCCGGGCCGGCGATCAGGGCCTCGACGTCGGCGAGCAGGAGCAGGTCCCCTTCCGCCTCGATCGTCGCCCGGCCGATCCGGCGCCAGCCGCCGGCCAGCGAGGCCGCCGCGGGCTGGCGCTCGCCGCTCGCTTCGACGACATCCTCCACCGCCTCGACCAGCAAGGCGTAGGGATGGCCGTCGACCACCGCCATCACCGCTTCGGCGGCGTCGGCGGGAAGCCGGCGCGACGGATCGAGCGAGGCGAGGCAGTCGATCACGGTCAGCACCCGGCTGCGCAAGGCGGCGAGGCCGGCGACATGGCCGGCGGCGCCGGGCACCGGGGTGAGGGATTCGATCTCGACCACCGATTCGACGTCGGCGGCCGGAAGCGCGACGCGCTCGCCGCCGATCCTGACGATAAGGAGAAGCTCAGCCATTGCGGCGCCTCCGTTTCGGCCGGACTTCGCCGGCCAAAGCGGCGAGCAGGGCGTCGCGATCGTAGCGGTGGACGCTGCCCGACTCGCCCTCGGCCTCGGACCGGATACGAACCAGGCGGGCGCCCGCGGGCGGCTCGACCGCGCCGGCTTCGGCGCCGGCGATGACGACCGAGGCCGCCTCGCTTCCGGGCGCTCCGCTGGCGACGACCGTATAGCCGGCGCTCTCGACGAGCGGACGCAGGATGGCGTCCATGAAGGGATCCCCGGCCGGAATGGCGCAGACCGGGCGCGGCGCGGCGGCCGCGGGCCGGCCGGAATGGCGGGCGAACAGCCAGTGGAGGTCGAGCAATTCGGCCTGCTCGTCGCCGACCAGCACGACTCCGCGCACCTCGCCGGGCTCGGTCGCGGGCAGAAGCCCGGCCGGGAGCGGCAGGATGTCGACGACGTCGGCGAAGCCGTAGGCGATCTCTTCTTGGCCGTCGCCGAGGCGGAGCAGCCGGATCGGCCGGTCCGGCGCAGTGGCGCCGCAGCCTTCCAGCGGCAGGAGGGTGTCGCCGAGCGCGACGTGGAGCCGGCCGGCGCTGAGCTGGACGGCTTCGGGACGGACGTCCTCGATCCGCTGCACCGCCGCCACCGGAACCAGCCTTTTCTTTCCCTCGAGGGTCTTGAAGAGCAAGGCGGCAGGCCCTTCGGTAGCCATTACGGCCGGCTGGGGCGCCGCTTCGGCCTCGTTGCCGCGGCGATGCAAGGCGAGCCCGGCCCGGGCGGCGATGCCGGGCGGATCGAGCAGGAGCACCGGCTTGCCGTCGTCGGCCAGCGTAGTCCCGGCGTAGAGGCCGGCGGCCATCACCGCCGGAGCGGCCGGTTTCACCACCAGCTCCTCATGATCGTAAATATCGTCGACGGCGAGGGCGTAGAGGTCGGCTCCCGCGGGCCTGAGCAGGACCAGGCTCTGCCCGGCCGGGTCGTCCGACGGTTCGCGCCCGAGCGATTCACGAAGATAGACGAGCGGCAGCCGCCGCCCGCGCACCGTCGCGAAGGCGGCGCCGCCGACGCTTTCGACCCGGACCGCGCCGCCCTTGACCCGGACGATCTCCTCGATCGCCGAGCGCGGTATCGCGTAGACTTGGCCGCCGGCGGCGACGGTCAGCGCCGGGATGATGGTCAGGGTGAGCGGCGCCCGGAGGGTGAGCACGACCCCCTGCCCGCGCCGGCTCTCGATTTCGACGAGGCCGCCGATCCGTTCGACATTGGCTCGCACGACGTCCATCCCGACGCCTCGGCCGGACAGGTCGGTGACCGAGGCGGCGGTCGAGAGGCCGGGCTCGAAGACCAGGGCGTTCTTCTCCGCCTCGGTCAGCCGATCGGCCCGTTCGGCGGTCAGGACTCCGGCGGCGACCGCCCGGCGGACGAGCTTGTCGCCGTCGATGCCGGCGCCGTCGTCCGAGATTTCGAGCAGGATGTGGTTGCCGGCCTGGCGCGCGCAGACGCGGAGGCAGCCGGTTTCGCTCTTGCCGGCCCGGCGGCGCTCGGCGGGGCTTTCGATGCCGTGGTCGATCGCGTTGCGGATGATGTGGGTGAGCGGATCGCGGATCATCTCGAGCATCTCGCGGTCGATCTCGACGTCGCCGCCGTCGATCTCGAGCCCGACCTGCTTGCCGGTCTGGCCGGAAATGTCGCGGACCATGCGCGGAAGCGGCGCGAAGAGGTTGTCGATCCGCTGCATGCGGGTGCGGGTGATTCCGTCGCGAAGGTCGGCGACGGTGGCGGAGACGCGCTCGAAGGCGGCCATCATGTCGGTATCGCCCGACGCCCGGATGCGGCGGGCGAGCTCGTTGCGGGCGAGGACGAGGTCGGAGACCCCGCTCATCATCCGGTCGAGCAATTCGACGGGAAGGCGGATGGTCCGGCTCGAGGCGCGGGCGGCGTGGCTCGCCGGAGCGGCCTCGGATTCGAGGGCCTCGGCGGGCTCCTCGGCGGTGAGGGCGTCGATGAGGGCGCTGTCGTCCTCGCTGGCGAGGGCCTCGCCCGTCTCCAGGGCCTCGACCAGCTCGCCGAGCCGGTCGATCACTCCGAGGACGGCGCTGACCAGTCTTGCGTCGGGCGTCCGGGCGCCGGAGCGCACCGCGGAGAGCGCGTCCTCGGCGGCGTGGCTGAGGGCCCGGATCCTGGGCAGGTCGAAGAAGCCGCTATTGCCCTTGACGGTGTGGACGAAGCGGAAGATCTCGTCGAGGCGGGCGCGGTCGCCGGGCTCGGCTTCCCAGGCGACGATCTCCCCCGAGAGCGCCTCAAGCATCTCCCGAGTCTCGGCGATGAAATCGTTGATGAGATCGTCCACTGGGCCCCGCCGCATGCATGCGTGGGGTCCGGATTAGGGCGGGTTGGTTAAGAAGGTGTTTACTGGCGCGGCCTGCTCCCCTCCCTGCCAAGGGAGGGGCCGGGGGTGGGTAGGCGAGCGAAGCGAGACTGCCTTGCTGACTCGGAGTTTCGGCCGCCTGCGGAGCGCAGCGTGGCCCTCGAGAGATAGTATTAGACAAGCTGTCCTCGAGCCGCCCGTTCAGCGAACGATGCCGCACAGAAATCACATCCCAGTCAGCTACTCTTGCTGGTTTTTAACGGGTAGGTTACGGTGCTTTGGCTTGGCGATTTGCCGTCGAATGGGCCCTTCAATTCCGCCGTGTTTTACCATCCGATAAAGTGATCATCATGATCTATACCCCGGAAAATCTCCATTATTGTATAGCCGCTACGTTCGATGACTTCTCTGCTTGGGAAAAGGAACGGATCGCACGCGGATTTTTTCCAATCTCGATCTCTCTCGCCGGCCCCGCCTCGCAGCCGCTCTACACAGCCGTGATGGTGAAATTCGAACCGGCGATCCCTTCCCAATCCTTGCCGCGGCTCAGCGAGGATGAGCTCGCGGGCAAGATTGCTGAACTCGGCGCCGCGGATCAGCCGCTTCACCCCTATTTGATCTCGGCAACGGGTTCCGGGACCGATATAATCTATGCCGTCAGCTTCCGCTCGATGGCGACCAAGCCTCACGTCATGCTCGACATGCCGCAGTCGACTTATCGCCTCGAGAACGGTGCGCAGCGGAAGCTTGGTCGAATCCTCCTTTGGGTCGACGCCTTCGGTCCACCCGACGACATTCGCTATTGCGCGATCTGGGAGGATAATTCCGACCGCGTCGCCTGGAACGCGGATGCCGTGGACGATCGCAAGGAAGGCCGGCAACAGCGTTTCGAGGCGATGAATTCGATCGACGTCCGCCCGGCCCTGGTAGCCCTGACGCCGACTCGAGGGGTCGCGCGCCTATTCGTCGACACCCGCCTCAGGCATGGCTGGTACAGCTTGCCGGAAAGGAGACGCGCCGCCTTTCAGACGGCGTTGACCGGGCAGGAGGCCGCCGGCCGCCTGCCGATCCGGATCGCGACGACGCTGGCCGAT
>JBEVDE010000146.1:0-9097 GCA_040514175.1 Allosphingosinicella sp.
GATGACGAAATCGGCATTGGCCCGTCCGTGAGTCTCGGACGGGCTGGTCAGGACGGTGAAAATGCTTGGATCGGGATGGTCGAAGCTGACCGTCCCGATCGTGTTGAAGCGGGCAAGATCATATTTCCAGGGCGCGAGATTGCCGTGCCAGGCGACGACGTCGAGCGGGCTGTGGTCGAGCCTCGTCGTCCATAGCCGCCCGAGATATTTCTGGACGAGCTCGACCTCGCCCTCGGCATCCTCATATTGGGCGACCGGAGTCAGGAAGTCGCGCGGATTGGCGAGGCCGTTGGAGCCGATCGGGCCCAGGTCGGGCAGCCGGAACAGGGCTCCGTGATTCTCGGCGACATAGCCCCGCGCGCGGCCGTCGGGGAGGCGCGCGCGGAAGCGGACTCCGCGAGGGATAAGCGCGACCTCGCCCGGAGCGACCTCGATCCGGCCCATTTCCGTGAGCAGTTCGAGCCGGCCCTGCTCGGGGATGAAGAGCATCTCGCCGTCGGCATTGAAGAAGGCGCGGTGCTTCATGTCGGCGCTGGCGCGGTAGACGTGGACGGCGACCCCCGAGAGCGCTTCCGGGCCGCCATTGGCCATCATCGTCGCCATGCCATCGATCAGGTCGGTGCCTTTGCCCTCGATCGGCAGCGGGTCCCAGCGCAGGCGGTTGGGCGGCAAGGGATCGTGGAGCTCGGCGGCGGTGAAGAGCGGCGCGCCCTCGTACGGCCGGTAGGGCGGATGCTCGGCGCTGGGACGGAGGCGATAGAGCCAGGAGCGGCGATTCTCGTGGCGGGGCGCGGTGAAAGCGGTGCCCGAGAGCTGCTCGGCGTAGAGGCCGAAGGCGGGCCTCTGCGGCGAGTTGCGGCCTTCGGGCAGTGCGCCGGCCACCGCCTCGGTGGCGAAATGGTTGCCTAAGCCGGAAAGATAGGCGGGGTCGGTCATGGCGCCCGGGATTAGCGCGGGAGAAGGGCGAGGGACACCCCTCCCTGTACGCAGGGAGGGGGACTCACCGCATCAGCACCAATTCCTCGGCCATCGTCGGATGAAGCGCCACCACCGCGTCGAAATCCGCCTTCTTGAGGCCGGCCTTGACCGCGATCGCCGCGGCCTGGAGGATTTCGGGGGCGTCGGGGCCGATCATGTGGAGGCCGACCACCTCGTCGGTCTCCGAATTGACGACGAGCTTGTAGAGGGCGCGCTCGTTGCGGCCGGCCAGCACGTTCTTCATCGCCCGGAAGTCCGAAGTGAAGGTCTTGACCGAGCCGAGCTTGTTGCGCGCCTGGCCTTCCGTCATCCCGACGCCGGCGAGCGGCGGATGGCTGAAGACGGCGTTGGGAATGTTCTCATAATCGACCCGGGTCGGCTTGTCGCCGAACAGGGTGTCGGCGAAGGCCTGGCCCTCGCGGATCGCCACGGGCGTGAGCTGGACCCGGTTGGTGACGTCGCCGACCGCATAGACGCTGTCGCAGCTCGACTTGTTGTCGGCGTCGACGACGACCGCGCCCTTCTCGTCCACCTCGACCCCGGCCGACTCGAGGCCGAGGCCTTCCGTATTGGGCTGGCGGCCGATCGCGAACATCACCGCGTCGGCCTCGATCGGGTCGCAGCCGGTCATATGGACATTGAGCGCTCCACTCTTCTTCTCGATCTTCTCGAACGAGACGTGGAACTTGAACTCGATCCCCTTCATCATCGAGATGGTGAGAAGCCGGTCGCGGATGGTCTCGTCATAGCCGCGCAGGATGACGTCGGTGCGGTTGACCAGGGTGACGTGGCTTCCGAGATTGTGGAAGATCCCGGCGAATTCGTTGGCGATATAGCCGGCGCCGGCGATCACCACCCGTTTCGGAAGCTCGTCCAGGTGGAAGGCCTCGTTCGAGGTGATGCCGAGCTCGCTTCCGGGGAAATCGGGAACCACCGGGCGGGCGCCGGTGGCGATGAGGATGATCCGGGCGGTGACCGTCCGGCCGCCGGCGAGGCGGACCTCGTGCGGCCCGGCGACGACCGCGCGCTCCTTCAGTATCTCGGCCTTATGGTTGGTCAGGGTCTCGGTATAGGCTTCCTCCAGCCGTCCCACTTCGGCGAGGACGTTGTCGCGAAGCGTCGGCCAGTGGAAGGCGCAGGCGGGAACGTCCCAGCCGAAGCGGCGGGCGTCCTGCAGATCCTCGGCGAAATGGGCGCCGTAGACGAGCAGTTTCTTGGGCACGCAGCCGCGGATGACGCAGGTTCCGCCGACCTTATGCTCCTCGGCGATCGCCACCCGGGCGCCGTGGGCGGAGGAGACCCGCGCCGCTCGATCCCCGCCCGAGCCGGCGCCGATGACGAAGAGGTCGTAGTCGTAGCTCTTGGGCATGGGGGATCCATTCGGAGAAAGGGGTGGCCGTCATATGGCGAGCGGTGGGCGCCGGCGCAATTGATCCTCCCCATCGCCGCCGGCGATGGGGAGGGGGACCATGCGAAGCATGGTGGAGGGGTAGTCGCACCGGCCCCGCCAGCTACCCCTCCACCACCCTTCGGGTGGTCCCCCTCCCCAAGCTGCGCTTGGGGAGGAATTCAGATGTTCAGCTTCGCCACGTTCGCCAGCCGCTCCGGAGTCGCGTCCTTGAAATTGCCGGCCTTGAAGGGCGGATCGGGGTCGTATTCCATGCTGAGCTGGACCGCTTCGGCCATCTCGCGGCCGGCGATCTCGGCGCACAAAGTGAGGCCGAGGTCGATCCCGGCCGAGACTCCGGCGCTGGTCAGATATTTGCCGTCCTCGGTGATCCGGTCGGGCGAATAAGTGGCGTTGAAAAGGTGCAGATTGTTGCGGGCGCCCCAATGGGTGGAGGCCCGGCGGCCTTCCAGGAGGCCGGCCGCGCCGAGGATGAGCGAGCCGGTGCAGACCGAGCAGGTCCGCTTGGTGACTCCGTCGAGCACCGCCATCCAGCCCAGCACCCTGTCGTCGTTAATCTCGCGCTGGATGCCGGAGCGCTTGCCGCCCGGGACGATCAGCATGTCGGCCTTGATCTCGTCGTTTATGCCGGTGTCGGCCTTGAGCCCAAGGAAATTGTCGCCGGTGCGAACGAACCCGGCGCGCTTGCCGACGAAGCGGATCTTGACGCCCGGAAGCCGGCTCAGCGATTCGTAGGGGCCGATGGCGTCGAGGGCGGTGACTCCGTCGTACAGGTAGATGAGGATCAGCATCGGTTACTCCATTGCGCCGAGGGCGCGGTCGATCAGCGCCTGGGTCGAAGGGTCGAAATCCAGTTCCTCGCCCTCGTCGATGGCCTTGGCCATCGCCTTGCCGAGCTCGACTCCGAACTGGTCGAACGGGTTGATGCCGAGCAGGACCGCGCTCACGAAGGTGCGGTGCTCGTAAAAGGCGATAAGCGCGCCGAGCGTGGCCGGATCGAGGCGGTCGAGGAGGATGGTCGTCGAGGGGCGGTCGCCCGGGTAGTTGCGGTGCGGGTCGTCGCTGGCCTTGCCGGACATCAGCGCCGCGCCCTGGGCGAAGCAGTTGATGAGGAGCTGGCGGTGATGCTCCTCGTCGAAGGCGTGGCCGGGCTCGACGCAGGCGACGAATTCGACGGGAACGAGATGGGCGCCCTGGTGGAGCAGCTGGAAGACGGCATGCTGGGCGTCGGTGCCGACTCCGCCCCAGGTGACGGGCGCGGTCGAACGTCCGGCGGGCGCGCCGTCGAGCCTCGCCGACTTGCCGTTCGATTCCATCTCGAGCTGCTGGAGATAGGCGGGCAGCAGCCTCAGCCTTTCGTCATAGGCGAAGACGGCGCGGGTCTGGCCGCCCCGCACGTTGGCGTAATAACGGTCGGCGAAGGCGGCGAGGACCGGCGCGTTGCTCAGTAGCGGCGCGAGCCGGAAATGGCGGTCCATCGCCGCCGCGCCTTCGAGCAGGGTTTCGAAGGCGTCCCAGCCGAGGGCGAGCGCGACCGGGAAGCCGATCGAGGACCAGAGCGAGTAGCGGCCGCCGACGCTGTCCGCGAAAGGCAGGATCCGGGTCTCGTCGACTCCGAATTCGAGCGCCCGATCCGGCGCCGCGGTCAAGGCGACGATCCGGCCGTAGGGATCGGCGACCCCGCCCTCCTCCATCCAGGCGAGGGCTGAACGGGCGTTGAGCAGAGTCTCCAGGGTGGTGAAGGTCTTGGACGCCAGGACGAGCAGGGTGGTGTGCGGGTCGAAGCCGTCGATCGCTTCCTCGAGCGCGGCGCCGTCGACGTTGGAGACCACCGCCGTGTCGTAGCGCCCGCTGTCCCGGCCGAGCGCGTCGATGACGAAATCGGGCCCGAGCGCCGAGCCGCCGATGCCGATGTGGAGGATATGGCGGATCGGGCCGAACGCTTCCGCCTCGATCGCGTCGATGAGCGAGCGCATCCGGGCGCGAAGGCCGGCGGCCCGGGCGACGCTCTCCGGCGCCCCCTGGCCGCGCTCGGCGCTATGCTCGGCGGCGCGCCCCTCGGTCGGATTGACGAGGGCGCCGGCGAACAGGGCGTCGCGCGCACCGGCGAGGTCGCGCGCTTCGGCCAGGGCCTGGAAGGCGGCGAGCGAAGCGGGGCCGAGATGGGTCTTGGAGAAATCGAAATGCAGGCCCGGCAGGTCGAGCGCGAGGCTGGCGAGGCGATCGGGCTCGGCGGCGAAGAGCTCCGCCAGGGTCTGACGCTCGGCCGCCTCGATCGCGGCCCAGGCTTGGTTTTCGTCCATCAGCGGGCTCTTAGTGGGGCGGCGAGGGTATGCCAATGATCGTCGCCCCAGCGCAGGCTGGGGCCCCAGGGGGTGAAAAGCGCCGGCACCCTTCACCCGCCGGGGTCCCGGCCTTCGCTGGGACGACGGAGCGCTTGACCCCGTCCCCGGCCCAAGCGAAAGCGGCTGGCATGGCGAGTGGCGCGGCGAAGCCGGAGACAAAGACGAAGAAGGGTGGCCTCGCCGAGACGACTCGATTCCTTTTGCTCTTCTTCCTGTTCGCGATCCTGCTTCGCACCTTCATCGTCGCGCCCTTCGTGATCCCGTCCGGATCGATGATGCCGGATCTCAGGATCGGCGATTATCTGTTCGTCGCCAAATGGCCCTACGGCTATTCGCGCTACTCGATCCCGTTCGGCCTCGCCTCGTTCGAGGGGCGGATCCTGGGCGGCGAGCCGGAGCGGGGCGACGTCATCGTCTTCCGCTATCCGGGCGAGGACGAGGATTGGGTGAAAAGGCTGATCGGCCTCCCGGGCGACCGGATCCAGATGCGCGGCGGGCAGCTCTATCTCAACGGCCGGGCGGTGCCCAAGGTCAGGGTCGCGGACTGGCTGATGCCGGTCACGCCGAACAGCCCCTGCCGCTACGGCGGCCGCGTCCGAGAGCCCGAGGCCGAGGGGGACGAGCGCTTCTGCCGCTATCCGCGCTTCCGCGAGACCCTGCCCGGCGGCCGCTCCTACGAGGTCATCGACCAGATCGAGGGGCCGGCCGACGACACGCCCGTCTACACCGTCCCCGCGGGCCATTATTTCATGATGGGCGACAATCGCGACGACAGCGCCGACAGCCGCTTCAGCCTCGACCAAAAGGGCGTCGGGCTGCTGCCGAAGGACTATGTGATCGGCCGGGCGCTGATCAATTTCTTCTCGACCGACGGCTCGGCGGAGTGGGTGAAGCCGTGGACCTGGGTCTCGGCGGCGCGCTGGGAGCGGGTGGGGCGGACCTTCTGATGGGCATTTCGTAATGGACAGGGCAACCCGGACGTGGCTCGAGGCGGCGCTCGGCCGGGCGCCGCGCGATTCCGCCTTGTTCGAGCGCGCGCTGACCCATGCCAGCTTCGGCGAGGCGCAATATGAGAGGCTCGAATTCCTCGGCGACCGGGTGCTCGGCCTCGCCGTCGCGGCCTGGCTCTACGAGCTTTTCCCCGACGAGCCGGAAGGGCAGCTGTCGAAGCGCCTCAACGCGCTCGTCGCCCGCGAAACCTGCGCCGAGGTCGGCCGCGCGCTCGGGGTGGGAAGCCGGATCCGGCTCGGCAAGCAGGCCCGCGAGGACGGCGCGTCGGACAGCGACAACGTCCTCGGCGACGTCGTCGAGGCCCTGATCGGCGCCGCCTATCTCGATTCCGGCCTGGACATGGCGCTCGCCTTCGTCCGCCGCGCCTGGGGGGAAAGGGTCAGCTCGCGGGACAAGGCGCCGCAGCATCCCAAGTCGGCGCTCCAGGAATGGGCCGCGGCGCAGGAACGCAAGCCGCCCGCCTACCGGCTCGCCGAGCGCACCGGCCCGCAGCACGCGCCGACCTTCGTCGTCGAGGTCGAGATCAAGGGCGTCGGCTCGGCCAGCGCCGAGGGCGCCTCCAAGCAGGAAGCCGAGACGGCGGCCGCCCAGAAGCTCCTGGAGCAGCTGACATGACAGAGAAATGCGGCCTCGTCGCCGTCGTCGGCGCCCCCAATGCCGGCAAGTCGACCCTGGTCAACGCCTTGGTCGGGCAGAAGATCGCGATCGTCAGCCCCAAGGCGCAGACCACCCGCACCCGGCTGATGGGGATCGCGATCGAAGGCGAGGCCCAGCTGCTGCTGGTCGACACGCCCGGTATCTTCGAGCCCAAGAGGCGGCTCGACCGGGCGATGGTGGCGGCGGCCTGGGCCGGGACGGCGGACGCCGACCTCATCGCTCTGGTGGTCGACGCGAAGACCGGCTTCTTTCGAAGGCTCGAGGAGATGCTCGACACCCTGAAAAGCCGCCGCGAACCCAAGATCCTCGTCCTCAACAAGGTCGACCTGGTCCCGAAAGAGGGGCTTCTGGCGCTTGCGACCCAGCTCGGCGAGCGGCTCGATTTCGAGGACATCTACATGGTCTCGGCGAGCACCGGCGACGGCGTCGCGGACCTCAAGGCCGCGCTCGCCGCGCGCGTACCCGAAGGGCCTTGGCATTTCCCGGAGGAGCAGGTCTCCGACGCCAGCGAGCGCCTCGCCGCTTCCGAAGTGACCCGCGAGCAGCTCTACCTCCAGCTCCACGCCGAGCTCCCTTATGCGAGCGCGGTCGAGACCGAGAAATATGAGGAAAGGCGCGATGGCTCGGTCGCCATCCACCAGCAGATCCTCGTCGGCCGCCCCACCCAGCGCGCCATCGTCCTCGGCAAGGGCGGCACCCGCATCAAGTCGATCGGCGAGGCGGCGAGGAAGGAGCTGGAGGCTCTGATGGGCCGAAAGGTCCACCTCTTCCTCCACGTCAAGGTCAAGCCGGACTGGGAGGAGGACAGGGGGCTCTATCGGGAGATCGGGCTCGACTGGGTGGAGTGATGCTCAGATCCCGTCCGCGATCCTGCCGGTAATATCCATTCGCTCGTGGAACACGTGCACGATCCGGACCGAGTCCCGCTCTTCCCTGAAGATGATGATATGCCGTCGATAACGGCAGCGCCGGTAATCGTTGCCGATCTCGGCGTCCCGATGCGTAGCGGTACCGGCAGCGATTTCCTGGAAACGGCGACCTAAGCCCAACAGATAGCGCTTTGCCTGAGGGGCTCCCCAAGTGTGTCGCGAATATCGCCGGACCTCTGCGACCTCAGCCTCCGCCTGTGGTGTGAGGCGGACTTCCCTCACGCGGCGCTGTCGAGTCTTTCCTGCTCCTCCAGCCACGCGTCCATGTCGAACGGAGCAGCTTCGCCGCTGGCTTCACTCTTGGCGACGGCTCGCCGAAGTCGGTCGAGGGCGCCTTCGCGCGCTTCGAGAAGCCGGAGGGCATCCTCGATCACCTCGGTGGAATTCTTATATTTGCGCTGCTCGATCTGGTCTTCGATAAAGACCTCGAAATGGCGAGCGAGGCGGCGCGGCGGCTGGTCGTTCATGGTCGATGCTCCGGGAGCCGATTCTACCGCATCGCCCGGACCTGATCAAATACGCGATCCGAATACGAACGGGGTGCGCCGCCGAAACGATGCACCCCGTCCTCACCCCTTCACATTGACCACCTGCCTCAGCCGGTGCCGGATCGCGACCAGATCGGTCTGGGCGTCCATCACCGCGCCGATGTCCTTGTAGGCGGCCGGGCTCTCGTCGAGCACGCCTTCGTCGACCCGGCATTCGATCCCGGCCATCGCCTCGCGATGCTGGTCGAGGCTGATCAGCTTCTTGGCCTGGCCGCGCGACATCACCCGCCCGGCCCCGTGCGAGCAGCTGCAGAAGCTCTCGGCATTGCCGAGTCCCTCGACGATGAAGCTGCCGGTTCCCATCGAGCCCGGGATGATCCCGAGCTCGCCTTCGCGGGCGCTCACCGCGCCCTTGCGGGTCACCCACACCGGTTCGCCGAAATGCGTTTCGCGGGCCGCATAATTGTGGTGGCAGTTGATCGCCTGCTTGTCCGTCTTGAACGCCGGCAGATGCTTGCGAAGCGCCTCCAGCACCCGTCCCATCATCAGCTCGCGGTTCGCGGTCGCATAATCCTGGGCGAAGCTCATCGCCTCGATATAATCGTCGAACAGCGCCGAGCCCTCGGTGAGGAAAGCGAGGTCCCTGTCGGCGAGGTGGAAGTCGAGCCGCTGCTTCGCGATCGCCTCCTTCGCCGCCTCGATGAAATAGGTGCCGATGCGATTGCCGGTGCCGCGCGAACCGGAGTGGAGCATCGCCCAGACGCGCTGCTCCTCGTCGAGGCAGATCTCGATGAAATGGTTGCCGCCGCCCATCGAGCCGAGTTGGTCGCTGGTCTTGCCCTGCACCTTCGGGTGCCTGGCGACGATCGCGCGCCAGCGCTCCTCGAACCTCTCGTACCAGGTCCGGGCGACCGAATTGGGCGTGATCGCCCAGCCGCCCTTGGCGTGGTTCGCGCTCTGGCTCGATTCGAATCCCTTCGGAACCGCCCGCTCGATCTCGGCGCGGATCTCCGACAGGCTGTCGGGCAGCTGGCTCGCGGTCAGCGAGGTCCTCACCGCCATCATCCCGCAGCCGATGTCGACGCCGACCGCCGCCGGGACGATCGCGCCACGGCACGGGATAACGCTGCCGACGGTCGCCCCCAGCCCCCAATGCACGTCCGGCATTCCCGCGATATGGCTGTGCACGAAGGGCAATGACGCGACATTGCGCAGCTGCTGCATCGCCCCCGCCTCGAACGGCTGATGGCTGTCCCACAGCTTGAGCGGCACTCCGCCGCC
>JBEVDE010000169.1:0-2610 GCA_040514175.1 Allosphingosinicella sp.
CCGTCCCCGAAGCACGGGCTCGAGGCCCCGCACGGTGGTCTCGACCTCGGGCAGCTCAGGCATATCTCGTCGCCCCAGCGCAGGCTGGGGCCCCAGGGGGTGAAGGGCGCCGGCGATCATCACCCGCCGGGGCCCCAGCCTTCGCTGGGGCGACGGGATTGACCGGATCTCCTTGAACTTGCCACGTGCACATGCGCCGAAACCCCTGCTAGAGGCGGCCGCGATGGACAAGGTTTCTTTCGGTTTCGAGGAGGTGGCGCCCGAAGAGAAGACGCGGCGGGTCGGCGCCGTCTTCTCAAGCGTCGCCCGCCGCTACGATCTCATGAACGACCTCATGTCGGGCGGTCTCCACCGCCCGTGGAAGGATCTGTTCGTTCGCCGGGTCAGGCCGCGCAGCGGCGAGTCGATCCTCGACATGGCCGGAGGCACGGGCGACGTCGCCTTCCGCCTCGCCCGGGGCGGCGCCCGGGTGATCGTCGCCGACATCAATCCCGACATGCTGGAGGTCGGCCGGCAGCGGGCGGCGAAGCGCGGGATCGAGGGCCTGGCCTGGAGGGAGGAGAATGCCGAGACGCTGAGCTTCGCCGATTCCGCCTTCGACGCCTATACGATCGCGTTCGGGATCCGGAACGTCACCGACATCGACTCGGCGCTGCGCGAGGCGCACCGGGTGCTGAAGACGGGCGGGCGCTTCTTCTGCCTGGAATTCTCGACCACCCGCTGGCCCGGCTTCGCCGGCCTCTACGAGGCTTATTCGATGAAGGCCGTACCGCAAATCGGCAAGATCGTCGCCGGGGACGAGGAAAGCTACCGCTACCTCGTCGAATCGATCCGCCGCTTCCCGCCGATGGAGAGATTCTCCCAGATGATCGGCAAGGCGGGCTTCGCCCGGGTCAAGGCCGAGCCGATCCTCGGCGGCCTCGTCGCCATCCATAGCGGCTGGAAGATTTGACCCGTCCAGTCGTCCATATCTGGCGGCTCCTGAAATGGGGCCGGGTGCTGGCCCGGCACGGGGCGCTGCGCGGCATCGAGCGCGATCCGAACACGCCGCAGCCGGTCCGGCGCCTCGCCCGCATCGCCCGGTTCGGCGCCCGGGTGCCGCGGGTGCCCACCTACGGCGAAGCATTCCAGGAGCTCGGGCCGGCCGCGATCAAATTCGGCCAGGCGCTTGCGACCCGGCCGGACCTGGTCGGCGTGGAAGCGGCGCGCGACCTCCAGCTGCTCCAGGACAGCCTGCCCCCGGCGCCCTTCGAAGAAATCAGGCGGGCGATCGAGCAGGGGCTGGAAAAGCCGCTCGACGAGATTTTCTCCGACATCGACCCGGAGCCGGTCGGCGCCGCGTCCATCGCCCAGGTCCACCGCGCCCACACCACCGACGGCAAGCTGGTCGCGGTCAAGGTGTTGAGGCCCAATATCGAGGAGGATTTCGCCCGCGCCCTCGACACCTACGCCTGGGCGGCGGCCCAGGTCGAGCAGATGGGCGGCGAGGCCGCGCGCCTTCGGCCGAGGGCGGTCATCGCCTATTTCAAGCAATGGACGGCGCGCGAGCTCGACCTTCGCCGCGAGGCCGCCTCGGCCTCCGAGCTTCGCGAGAACCTCGTCGCGGAAAGCGGCTTCTACGTCCCGGCGATCGACTGGACGCGAACGTCGCGCCGGGTGCTGACGCTCGAATGGATCGACGGCATCAAGCTCACCGACCGCGACGCTCTTGTCACAGCGGGGCACGACCTCAAGGCGCTCGCCGCGATCCTGGTGCGCGCCTTCCTCCGCCAGGCGGTGGTCGACGGCTTCTTCCACGCCGATCTCCACCAGGGCAATCTCTTCGCCCTCCCCGACGGCCGGCTCGCCGCGATCGATTTCGGGATCATGGGGCGGATCGACCGTCAGGCCCGCATCTGGCTCGCCGAGATCATGTACGGCCTGCTCACCGGCAATTACCGGCGCGTCGCCGAGATTCATTTCGAGGCGCAATATGTGCCCGGCCACCACAATGTCGACGAGTTCGCGACCGCCCTGAGGGCGGTCGGCGAGCCGATCCGGGGCTTGCCGGTCAAGGACATCTCGATCGGCCAGATGCTCGACGGGCTGTTCACCATCACCCGCGACTTCGAGATGCCGACCCAGCCTCACCTCCTCCTCCTCCAGAAGACGATGGTGATGGAAGAGGGAGTCGCGCACGCTCTCGATCCCGACATCAACATGTGGGAGACGGCCGAGCCCTTCCTGAGGGAATGGGTGCGAAGCGAGCTCGGGCCCGAAGCGGCGCTGGCCGACCGGATCGTCCGGGACTTCAGGACCTTCGCCAGGATCCCCGAGCTGATCCGCCGGATCGACCATTATTACCCGCCCCCGGGAGCCGCCCCGCCCGACCCGCCGCTCGCCGACGTGGTCGTGGTCAAGCGGCGCCATTACTGGCTTTACGCCCTGACGGCCCTGCTCTCGGCGGCGGCGGGCGCGGGCGCGATGCTCCTGTTGGGCTAGAGCGATCTGCACTTAGATAGACGCATATCCTGCATTTACGATGTAGTTGGCGCATTCGTCTGGTGTGAAGCGGTCGAGGAGGCTTCCGATCTTTCGCCAGGTTGCTTCGACGGTTCGTTCTGCGGCTTT
>JBEVDE010000210.1:0-3601 GCA_040514175.1 Allosphingosinicella sp.
CGATCATGAGGTCGACTCCGAGCGGCGCGAACAGGCCCGCCGTCCAGGCGCCGTAGCGGCCGACGGTGTAGCCGTTGCCGCCGAAATAGAGGATCGTCGCCCGCGCGCCCGGCTGGCGCAGGTGGACGGCGTAGAGCGCTCCGCCGTCCGGCCTCGGGATCCGATGCTCGGCGAGGCTATAGGCGGGCGCCGCGGCGGCGACGGCCTGAGCGGTCAGCGGGCCGCCTTTGAGCGGCCGGATGAAGTCGCTCTCGCGGATCTCGGCGGTGCAGCCGGCCAGCAGGACGGCCGCCCACAGGAGACAGAAACGCTTCATCTTCCAGCCCCTTGTCGGCCCTTGCGGTTCGTGAGACCAATCTGCCGGGATTCGGGGGAGTCGCCAATGCGCAAAGCGTTTAAATGGGCCGGCATCGGCCTTGGGGGACTGGTCGGGCTGCTGATCCTGGCGGCGATCGTGATCTACGCCTGGTCGGAGATCATCCTGCGCCGCGGCTATTCGGCCGCGCCCGAGGCGCTGCCGGCGCTCGCCGCGGCGGACGGAGCGGCGGCGCCGCGGCTGGCGCGGGTGCTCGGCTGCCTCAGCTGCCACGGCGAGGGGCTGAAGGGGAAATTGATGTTCGACGCTCCGGGCGTCGCTCGGGTCTTCGCTCCGAACATCACCGAGATCGCGGCGAAGGCGAGCGACCAGCAGCTCGCCGCCGGGATCCGCCAGGGGATCGGCCATGACGGGCGGGGGCTCTTCATCATGCCCTCGCCCATGTATTCGCGCCTCACCGACCGGGAGACCGCTTCGCTGGTGGCCTGGATCCGCACCCTGCCGAGAGCCGAGGGGCAGACCAGGGGCCTCAGCGCCGGCTCGCTCGGCCGTCTCGGCCTGGTGATGGGCGCGTTCCAGGCCGGCCCGGAGCGGGTCGCCGAATATCGGATCCGAATGCCGGCCGCTCTGGGCCCCGAGCATGAGCCGGCCCGCCATCTCGCCGCCACCGCCTGCTCGGAATGCCACGGCCCGGCGCTGATGGGCGGATCGGCCGGGCCGGACGAGAAGGCTCCGGACCTTCAGGTCGCCGCCGGCTACGATCCGGCCCAGTTCCGCACCCTGATGCGAACGGGGCGTCCGCCGACCGGCCGGGACCTCGGCCTGATGACGACCGTGTCCAAGCAGGATTTCAGCCATCTCACCGACGCCGAGATCGATTCGCTCCATGCCTATCTGGCGGCTCGGGCCAAGCGGATGGGAGGGTGAAAGCGAGAGGCCCGCTAACCTGCGATGCTTAGCGAATTTTAACTTACCCGGCTTAGTCCGTTCGGCGGGGGATAGAGCGCCGGAAGATGATCAGCCGTTTCTCAAGAAAGGCGGGCGAAATTGCACCACCTGCCGAAGCCGAGGCTTCGGAGGATTGCTCGCGCTTTGCCCGGCTCTTCGAGGACAGCGGCAAAGGCTGGTTCTGGGAAGTGGACGGCGCCGGCCGGGTCACCTATTTTTCGGGCTTCGAAGGCCAGTCGGGCCAGGCGGCCTCCGTCGTCGGGCGAAGGCTGGCCGATCTCGCGACCGACTGCTGGGACGAGGCCGGGGAGGGCATCGGCAGCGAGCGGACGCTCGGTTTCTATCTGACCCGGGCCCTGCCTTTCACCGACCTCACCGTTCGGAGCGCCGAGGATCCCGACTTGCTTTGGGCGCTGACCGGCCGGCCGATCCTCTCCGAAACGGGCGAAGTGACCGGATTTCGCGGCTTCGGCTCCGACCTTTCCGAAAAGACCCGGGCCGAAGCCGAGCTTAGGCGGGCGGCCCGCTACGATTCGCTGACCGGCCTGCCCAATCGGGCGACCATCCTCAAATGCCTCGAAGACGCGCTTCGGGTTTCCAGCCGCACCGAATGCGCCCTCCTCATCGTCGACCTCGACCGGTTCAAGGAGGTCAACGACACGCTCGGCCACCTGGTCGGCGACGATGTCCTGAGACAGGCGGCGACTCGAATCGAGCAGATTTTCGGAAAGCACGGCACCGTCGGCCGACTCGGGGGAGACGAGTTCGAGGTCGTCATCTCCGTCAACACCCGCCGCGAAACGGTCGAAGAGCTGGCCCGCCGGTGCATCGTCTATCTCTCGCAATCCTTCAAGACCGGCGAGCGAAGCATCTCGATCGGAGCGTCGGTCGGAATCGCTTACGCTTTTCCCCAGTCGGAGGACGCCGAATCGCTGTTCCGGAAGGCCGATCTGGCGCTCTATGCCGCCAAGACGGAGCGGGGAACGACCCGGATCTTCGAGCCCGAAATGGAGATGATATCGGCCAATCGCCAGGCCCTCGAGCACGATCTGCGGCTGGCCATGGCCGCCGGCGACCTCGAGGTGTTCTTTCAGCCGGTCGTCGCCGGCGCGTCGGAAAATCTGGCCGGCTTCGAGGCTCTCGTCCGCTGGGACCATAGCGAGCAGGGCTTCATATCGCCGCAGTCGTTCATCCAGATCGCGGAGGATACCGGCCTCATCAACCAGCTCGGCGAATGGGTCCTGAGGACGGCGTGCCAGGAGGCCGCGAAATGGCCCGAGAACCTGTTCATCGCAGTCAACGTCTCGCCGACGCAATTCGCCAGCAAGGGCTTCTCCTCGCTGGTCCTGCAGGCGCTCGCCAATGCCGGCCTGCCCGCCGGCCGGCTCGAGCTCGAGATCACCGAGGCGGTCTTCCTCGCCGACAACCCGGCGATCGACGAGACCTTCGCCTCGCTGAAGAGGATCGGAGTCAGGCTGGCCCTGGACGATTTCGGAACCGGCTATTCCAGCCTCGCCTATCTGGAGCGGGCGCCGTTCGACAAGATCAAGATCGACCGGGCCTTCGTCAAAGGCGCGTCCCTGCCCGGCAGTCGGAACCTCCAGATCCTGGAGGCGATCGTCGGCCTGGCCCACAAGCTCCAGATGCAGACCACCGCGGAAGGGGCCGAGACCCATCAGGAGCTGGACCTGATCCGGCGCCTGGGCTGCTCCTACATCCAGGGCTTCATCTTCGGCCGGGCGATCCCGCCCGAGGAGGCCCTGGCCTTCGCGGGCAAGAGCTGTCCGGTCGACGCCGAAGGCTTCGCGGTCAGCCGGGCGCCCCGCCACCGACTGATCAAGCGCGCGTCGCTTCACGCCGGCGGCCAGAGCCTTCCGGTCAGCGTCCGCAACCTGTCCGCCGGGGGCGCCCTGCTGGAGGCGCCGCGCGATCTCGAGCCGGGCTCGAGCGCGAAGCTCGAAATGGCGGGCTTCAACCTGCTCGAGGTGGAGGTGCGCTGGTGCCGGGACCGCAAGATCGGAGTCCGCTTCATCAGCGAGTTCGACCTGCGCGGCGTGATCGGCGCGAGCGGCGCCCGGACGGCGGCCGCCTAGGCGGGGTCGAAAGGGGCGCGGCTGGAGCGGGTGAAGGGAATCGAACCCTCGTCGTAAGCTTGGAAGGCTTCTGCTCTACCATTGAGCTACACCCGCCTGCGCCAGCTTCGCCATAGGCGAAGCCTGCTTCGGCGGGCAAGCCCGCCTTTGATCCGGCGCGGGCTGGCTTGCCAGCCGAAGCCCCGCCAGGAGCGTAGGTTGGTGGACAGGGCTGGATTCGAACCAGCGTACGGGAAACCCGGGC
>JBEVDE010000230.1:0-2523 GCA_040514175.1 Allosphingosinicella sp.
CACCACTTCGTCCGCGGCCTGCCCGGCGGTGAGCCGCATCGTGTCGAGCCGCAGCTCCGGCTGCTCCGGCGCCTCGTAGGGCGATCCGATTCCGGTGAAGTTGGGGATCTCGCCCGCCCGCGCCTTGCGGTACAGGCCCTTTGGATCGCGGCTTTCGGCCTCGGCGAGCGGAGCGTCGACGAAGATCTCGATGAACTCGCCCGGCGCCATGACCGCACGCACCATGTCGCGTTCCGCGCGGAACGGCGAGATGAAGGCGGTGATCACGATCAGGCCGGCGTCGAGCATCAATTTCGCCGTCTCGCCGACGCGGCGGACATTTTCGGCCCGGTCGGCGTCGGAAAAACCGAGGTCACGGTTGAGGCCGAGCCGGACATTGTCGCCGTCGAGCAGGAAGGTGTGGCGCCCCATCGCGTGCAGCTTCGTCTCGACCAGATTGGCGATGGTCGACTTGCCGGCGCCGCTGAGCCCGGTGAACCAGAGCAGCACCGGCTTCTGGCCCTTCAGGCCCGCCCGGGATTCGCGCGTGACGTCGAGTATCTGGGCGTGAATGTTCTGCGAGCGGCGCAGCGAATAGCCGATCATCCCGGCCGCCACCGTCTCGTTGGTCACCCGGTCGATCAGGATGAAGCCGCCAAGCTCCCGATTCTCGGCATAAGGCGCGAACACCAGGGGCCGGTCGGTCCACAGGTCGGTGACTCCGATCCCGTTCGGCCCGAGCGTCCGCACCGCGACATGGTCGAGCGTGTCGACGTCGATCTCATATTTGGGGGGCTGGAGGGTCGCGAGCGCATTTTGGCCGGCGAGCTTGATGCCATATTGCCGCCCGGCCATCAGATCCTCGTCGCCCATCCAGACGATCGTCGCCTCGAACTGGTCGGCGATCTCGGGAATGGAGTCGGCGCCCGCAAGCACGTCGCCACGCGAGCAGTCGACATGGGCCTCGAAGGCCAGAGCGACCGACTGGCCGGCCTCTCCCAAAGCGAGCGTCTCGCCGCCGACCGTGACCCTCTCGACCGTCGCCGCCGTGCCCGCCGGCAGGATCCGAAGCCGGTCGCCGGCCGATACCCGGCCGCTGGCGATCATTCCGCCGTAGAAGCGCTCGCCGTCCTCGCCCCGGATCACCGACTGGACCGGCAACCGGAACGGGCCCTCGGCGCTTCGATCCTCCTCGGGGGCGAGGCTCTCCAGCGCCTCGAGCAGGGTCGGCCCTTCGTGCCACGCCATGGGCTCCGAGCGCGAAGCGACATTGTCCCCGGCAAGCGCCGAAACCGGGATGGCGATGAAATCCCCGGCCACGCTTCGGAAATCCTCGCAAATCCGATCGAAGATCGCCCGGTCGTAGCCGACCATGTCCATCTTGTTGACGGCGAGGATGATCCGCCGGACCCCGAGCAGCTGGACGAGGAAGCCGTGGCGCCGGGTCTGGGTCAGAACGCCCTTGCGCGCGTCGACGAGCACCAAAGCAGCGTCGGCGGTCGAGGCGCCGGTCACCAGGTTTCTCGTATATTGCTCGTGGCCGGGAGCGTCGGCGACGATATATTTGCGGCCGGGCGTCGCGAAGAAGCGGTAGGCGACGTCGATGGTGATGCCCTGCTCGCGCTCGGCCTCGAGCCCGTCGACGAGCAGCGACAGATCCTCTCCCGCGGCGGCAAGCTCGTCCTCGAACGCCCCTTTGGTCTCGAGCAGAAGCCGGCCGAGCAGGGTCGACTTGCCGTCGTCGACCGAGCCGCACATCACCAGACGAAGCAGGCTCTTTTGGTCCCCCTGAACCGACATCAGAAGTAACCCTCTTTCTTCTTGCGCTCCATCGAGGCGGCGCCGTCGCGGTCGATCAGCCGGCCCTGGCGCTCGGACACGCGGCCGGCCGCCATCTCGGCGACGATCCCTTCTATGTCGCGCGCCTCGCTCTCGACCGCGCCCGACAGCGGATAGCAGCCCAAAGTGCGGAACCGCACCGTCCGCTCGCGCGCCTGCTCGCCGGGGCGCAGCTTCATCCGCTCGTCGTCGAGCACCAGCAAGGCGCCGTCGCGCTCCACGGTCGGCCGCGGCGCCGCGAAATAGAGCGAGGAGACCTCGATCCCCTGCTCGGCGACATAGGTCCAGACATCGAGCTCGGTCCAGTTGGACAGCGGGAAGACGCGCAGGCTTTCGCCCTTGTTCTTGCGGATATTGTACAGCCGCCAAAGCTCCGGCCGCTGCCTCTTGGGATCCCAGCGATGGCCGGCCGAGCGGAACGAGAAGATCCGCTCCTTGGCGCGCACCTTCTCCTCGTCGCGCCGGGCGCCGCCGATCGCGACGTCGAAGCCATGCCTGTCGAGCGCCTGGCGCAGCCCGTCGGTTTTCCACATCTGGGTGTGAAGCGAGGAGCCGTGCTCGATCGGGTTGATCCCGCGCGCCTCGGCCTCGGGATTGCGGTGGACGATGAGTTCCATCCCCGCCGCCGCCGCCAGCTCGTCGCGCAGGGCATAGAGCTCGGCGAATTTCCAGCCCGTATCGACGTGGAGGAGCGGGAAGGGCGGC
>JBEVDE010000245.1:0-10837 GCA_040514175.1 Allosphingosinicella sp.
ATCCCCTAGCGGGGGGGCTCGGGCCGCTCTAATACTCCTGCCAAAGCACGACTTTCGGGGGTTTCAATGAAGGCGACGATCGAACGGGCTACGCTCCTCAAGAGCCTCGGCCACGTCCAGTCCGTGGTGGAACGGCGCAACACGATCCCGATCCTCTCCAACGTCCTCATCGAGGCGAGCGAAGGCGGCGGCCTCCGGCTGATGGCCACCGATCTCGACCTCCAGATCGTCGAGACGGTCGAGGCCAACGTCACCCAGCCCGGCGCCACCACCGTCTCCGCCCACACCTTGTTCGACATCGCCCGCAAGCTCCCCGAAGGAAGCCAGGTCGAGCTGAACGCGGCCGAGGGCAAGATGCAGGTCAACGCCGGCCGCGCCCGCTTCAATCTCTCGACGCTCCCGCGCGACGACTTTCCGGTGATCGCCGAGGGCGACCTTCCGACCCGCTTCGAGCTTCCCGCGGCGACCCTTCGCCAGATCATCGACAAGACCCGCTTCGCGATCTCGACCGAGGAAACCCGTTATTATCTGAACGGCATCTTCCTTCATGTCTCCGACGAGGCTCAGCCGGTGCTCAAGGCGGCGGCGACCGACGGCCACCGCCTCGCCCGCGTCACCGTGCCCCGGCCGGCCGGGGCCGAGGGCATGCCGGACGTCATCATCCCGAGGAAATGCGTCGCGGAGCTTCGCAAGCTGCTCGACGAGCTCGAGGGCACGGTGCAGATCTCGCTCTCCGAGACCAAGGTCCGCTTCGGCCTCGGCAGCGCGATCCTGACCTCCAAGCTGATCGACGGGACCTTCCCCGATTACAGCCGGGTCATCCCGACCGCCAACGACAAATTGCTCAAGATCGACCCGCGCAGCTTCGAGGAGGGCGTCGACCGCGTCGCCACCATCGCCAGCGAGAAGACCCGGGCGGTCAAGATGGCGCTCGACCGCGACCGCGTCACCCTCTCCGTCACCAGCCCGGAAAACGGCACCGCCGCCGAGGAGGTGCCCGGCGACTACAATGCCGACGGCCTCGAGATCGGCTTCAACGCCCGCTATCTGCTCGACATATTGGGCCAGATCGAGGGCGACGTCGTCGAGGTCCACCTCGCCGACGCGGCCGCGCCGACCCTCCTCAGGGAGAATGACAAGGCCGCGGCGCTCTACGTGCTTATGCCGATGCGGGTGTGACGATGGAGCAGGAAACCCCCGGGACCGGGGCCTATGCGGCGGCCTTGCTCGTCACGATCGTCTGCCTCGCCCTTGCTAATTTCGTCATCGCCTATCTGGGCGGGTGGGCGAACATCGAAGCGGCCAATCCCGGCGCCGTCGCGATCGGCTTCGTCCAGGGCCTGGCCGGGGCGCTGATCGCGGGCGTTGCCTCGAAGCAGCTCTTCAAGTCGATCCGCCCCGCCGATTTCTGGCTGAAATGGATCGTCATCGTGGCCGCGGTCCTGTTCGCGGTCGCGATCGCCTGGGCGGCGATTATAGGCAAGTCGGACAGGGCGCTGACCTGGATGACGTTCGCCGGCGTCGCGTCGCTCATCGGCACCGAGGTGGGGCGCAGGATCGCGAAGGCCCTCGCCCGGCGGTCGGACGATCCCCTTCCCGATTGAACGCGAAGGACGGGCGTGCAACACTGACATCGTTGTCAGCAGCGGAGTCGCGCGTGGCTAGCCAGTCCTTCAATCCCGCGGTCCCGATGAAGCGCCAATGGGGCATTGCGTTTCGCGCGCTTCGCCGGTTGCTCGCCAATGGCGACGACACCGTGCAGGTCTTCCGGATCATGCGGGCCTTGAACGGCGACACCTCGCACCGCAATTACCGGCGGCTGATCGGCACCGCGGAGGGCGGCCGGCTCGCTTATGCCCGGGTCGAGCTCGCGCCCCGGCTCTGCGACCGCGCCTGGATCGACTCCTTCCCGCAAGGCAGCGTCGGCGCGGCCTATCGCTTTTTTCTCGACCGCACCGGCTATTCGGCCGACGGCCTCGCCGAGGTCAGCGTCGCCGAGACCGACATCCCCGCCAATCTCGAACATCCCTACGCCTGGTTCGGCCGGCGCGAGCGCGACGTGCACGATCTCTGGCACGTCCTCACCGGCTACGAGGCCGACGAGCCGCTCGGCGAGGCCTGCCTGGTCGCTTTCTCTTTCGCCCAGACCGGAGGCCTCGGCTGGGCCTTCATCGGCGCGGGCGCGGCGCTGAAGAGCCTGAAGATCACCGGCAATACCGCCTTCGCCCGGGCGGTCTGGGAAGGCTGGCGCCACGGCCGCCGGGCGGAATGGCTCCATGGCGAGGATTATGAAGCGCTGATGGCCGAGCCGCTGGACGAGGCGCGGGCGCGCCTGCGCATCGCCGGGCCGGTCCGCTACCGCGAAGCGCAGAAGCGGCTCGCCGAGGCGGGTTTGAAGGGGATCTGACCGCCCAAGCCGGGGAACACGCTTCAATCCGTGCAAGACCGTCTCTAGGAGAGGCCGATGGCCATCGCCCGCCTCGTCCTGACCGACTTCCGCAACCACCGCGACGCCCTGCTCGCGCCGGGACCGGGCCTCGTCCTGCTCACCGGCGAGAACGGGGCGGGCAAGACCAACGTGCTCGAGGCGGTGTCCTTGCTCTCGCCCGGACGCGGGCTGCGCGGGGCTTCGCTGGGCGAAATGGCGCGCAGCGGCGGCGGCGGCGGCTTCGCCGTGGCGGCCCGGCTGGGGGACGTCGAGATCGGCACCGGCGCCGACGCCCGGGCGCCCGAGCGGCGCCAGGTCCGGATCAACGGCGCCGCGGCCTCGGCGACCTCCCTCTCCGAATGGCTTTCGGTCCTCTGGCTGACCCCGGCCATGGACCGGCTGTTCCAGGAGGGCGCGAGCGGCCGCCGCCGCTTCCTCGACCGGCTCGTCCTGGCGCTCGAGCCCGGCCACGCCGTCCATGCCGCCCGCTACGAAGCCGCGATGCGGGCGCGCAACAAGCTGCTCGCCGAGGAGGGACCGAGGGACGAGGCCTGGCTGTCGGCCCTCGAGGCTCGGATGGCCGAGCATGGCGCCGCCCTCGCCGAGGCGAGAGCGAAAGCGGTGGCTTTGCTCTCGGAGCGTCTAGCCGGCGCGCCCGCCGGCCCGTTCGCCCGCGCCGGCCTCGTCCTCGAAGGCGGAGGCGAGGACCTGCGGACCGAGCTCGCCCGCGGCCGCGCCCGCGATTCCGCCGCCGGCCGGACCCTCGCCGGCCCGCACCGCACCGACCTCGCCGTCACCCACCTCGATAAAGGCCAGCCGGCCGGCCTGTGCTCGACCGGCGAGCAAAAAGCGCTCCTGCTCGCGATCGTCCTCGCCCACGCCGATCTCGTCGCCGAACGCGCCGGCCGCCGCCCGATCCTCCTCCTCGACGAAGTCGCCGCCCACCTCGACCCCCGGCGCCGCGCCGCTTTGTTCGAGCGCCTGGAGATCGCGGGAGGGCAGGTGTGGATGACCGGCACGGAACCCGGCTTGTTCGCCGGCGTCGGCCCGGCAGCGACCCGCTTCGAGGTGGCCGACGGCGCTATCCTCTAATCCCCCTCCCGGCCCGGTATGCGCCTATGCATCCCGCGCGAGTCCACGCCGGCCGAAGGCCAATCAATTTTCAACGCAAAGACGCAAAGACGCGACGAGTTCGTGCCACTCTCCAATGCCGTGTGAACTTTCGAAGGATGGGCACAGAGCCTTTGACAGGCCGAAACCTCGTTGCGTCTTTGCGTCTTTGCGTCTTTGCGTCTTTGCGTTGAAGACTGAAGGTCGCTGCGCCTGCGGCTTCGCGCCGGGGAACGACCCCGTCCGACCTGGAAGAATCGGCGGCAGCGAGATCGCTGCCCGCGCCACCCGCGGAGCAATGCTGCACCTGCGAAAAAACCTGCCCGAAACCCGCCAAAATCCTTGGGTTTTCTCTCTCGCGTCGCTATATCTGGCAGATGGCAACACCCCCCAGCGAAAATGCCTACGGCGCCGATTCGATCAAGGTGCTGAAGGGTCTCGACGCGGTCCGCAAGCGGCCCGGAATGTATATCGGCGACACCGACGACGGCTCCGGCCTCCACCATATGGTGTTCGAGGTTTCGGATAACGCGATCGACGAGGCCCTGGCCGGCCATTGCGATCTCATCCGGATCGTCCTCAACCCCGACGGCTCGGTTTCGGTCGAGGACAACGGCCGCGGCATCCCGACCGGGATCCATGCCGAGGAAGGCGTGTCGGCGGCCGAGGTTATCATGACCCAGCTCCACGCCGGCGGGAAGTTCGAGAACACCTCCGACGACAATGCCTACAAGGTGTCGGGCGGCCTCCACGGCGTCGGCGTCTCCGTCGTCAACGCGCTCTCGGAATGGCTCGACCTCACCATCTGGCGCGACGGCGAGGAGCATTATATGCGCTTCCGCCACGGCGACGCGGAGGCGCCGCTGAAGAAGGTCGGCCCGGCCGGCGACCGCAAGGGGACAAAGGTCACCTTCCTGCCCTCGCCCGACACGTTCAAGATCATCGAGTTCGACTGGGACACATTGGAGCACCGCTTCCGCGAGCTCGCCTTTCTCAACTCGGGCGTTCGCCTGGTCCTGATCGACGCGCGGCACGAGGAAGAGAAGCAGGTCGAGCTTTATTACGAGGGCGGCATCTCCGCCTTCGTCCGCTATCTCGACCGCACCAAGGCCGCCCTGATCCCGGACCCGATCTCGGTCACCGGCCAGCGCGACGACGTCGGCATCGAGGTCGCGCTCGAGTGGAACGACAGCTATTACGAGCAGACCCTCTGCTTCACCAACAACATCCCCCAGCGCGACGGCGGCACCCACCTCGCCGCCTTCCGCGCCGCGCTGACCCGGACGCTCAACAATTATGCCGACAAGTCGGGCATGATGAAGCGCGAGAAGGTCAGCCTCACCGGCGACGACATGCGCGAGGGGCTGACCGCGATCGTCTCCGTGAAGCTTCCCGATCCCAAATTCGGGTCGCAGACCAAGGACAAATTGGTCAGCTCGGAAGTCCGCCAGCCGCTCGAGAGCCTGATGGCCGACAAGCTGGCCGAATGGCTGGAGGAGAATCCCGCCCATGCGAAGACGATCATCCAGAAGATCATCGACGCCGCCGCCGCCCGCGAGGCCGCCCGCAAGGCGCGCGAGGCGAGCCGCAAGTCGGTGCTCGGAATCGCCTCGCTGCCCGGCAAGCTCGCCGACTGCCAGGAGCGCGACCCGGCCAAATGCGAGCTCTTCCTGGTCGAGGGCGACAGCGCCGGCGGCTCGGCCAAGCAGGGCCGCAACCGCGAGGTCCAGGCGATCCTGCCGCTGAAGGGCAAGATCCTCAACGTCGAGCGCGCCCGCTTCGACCGCATGCTCTCGTCGAAGGAGGTCGGAACCCTTATCCAGGCGATGGGCACCGGCATCGGCCGCGACGATTTCAACATCGAGAAGCTTCGCTACCACAAGATCGTGATCATGACGGACGCCGACGTCGACGGCGCCCATATCCGCACGCTTCTGCTCACCTTCTTCTACCGGCAGATGCCCGAGATCATCGAGCGCGGCCACCTCTTCATCGCCCAGCCGCCGCTCTACAAGGTCGCCAAGGGCCGCTCCGAAGTCTATCTCAAGGACAATGGCAAGCTCGACGATTACCTCGTCGACGCCGGCATCGGTCTGATGCGGCTGGAGACGGCCGAGGGGCCGCGCACCGGCGACGATCTCAAGGACCTCGCCGACCATGCCCGCCGGGTGCGAAGCCTGATGGCCTATGTTCCCCGCCGCTACGATCCGGGACTGATCGAGGCTCTGGCCCTGAACGGGGCGCTCGACCCGGCCTTGCCCCCGGCCAGGCGCGCCGAGGCGATCGCCCGGGCCGCCGCCTTCCTCCAGGCGAGCGACGAATCCTCGACCTGGACCGGCGAGATCGGCGCCGACGGCGACTATGTCCTCCGCCGCCTGTGGCGCGGGGTCACCGACCATCATGTCGTCGATCACAAGTTCGTCGCCTCGGCCGAGGCCCGCAAGCTCCACGGCCTCACCGCCGAGCGGGCCGCGAGCTACGCCAGCGCCTCGCGCCTCGTCTCGATGAAGAGCGCGGCGGCGGCCGCCGAGGAGGAAGGCGAGACCGGGGACGACGAGACCGAAACGGCGCCCGAGCGGGCGCCCGACGTGCGCGGCGTGCTCGTCCGCCGGCCGACCGAATTGCTCGACGCGATCCTCGCCGCCGGCCGCAAGGGCCTCGCCATCCAGCGCTACAAAGGCCTCGGCGAGATGAACGCCGACCAGCTCTGGGAAACCACGCTCGACCCGGACAACCGCTCGCTCCTGCGCGTCGAGGTCGCCCAGGCCGACGTCGCCGACGAGATCTTCACCCGGTTGATGGGCGACGTCGTCGAGCCGAGGCGCGAGTTCATCCAGGAAAATGCGCTCAACGTCGCGAATCTGGACGTCTAGAATCCGTCCTGTTTCCCGGCGAAGGCCGGGATCTAGTCGTACCGCCTTTGCCGCTGAACCCCGGCCTTCGCCGGGGCGCGGGGTTTCTAGGCGGGGCTCCACCAGGCGTCGCCGCCGGGCACGGCAATCCTGAAGTCCAGACGGCCGAAGGGATCGCGGGCGGGCGGCGCGTCGAACAGGGTGAGGGCGAGCTCCAGTTCCTCGTCTCCGGCACCCGGATCGATTCCGGCCCGCGCCGCCGAGAGACCTCCGGCGATCTCTCGCGCCAGCATTTCGACACCGGCGCCCTCCGCGCCGCCGATCGCCACGCGAGTCAGCAGGCCGAGGGGGATCCGGGTCTCGAACGGCGCCTCGCCGGCCGGCTCCAGCCGCCGCACCAGCATCGTCTCGAGGCCGAGCGCGTAAGGTCGGCTCGAACCCTCGTCGACCCCGGCGAGCAGCGCCGCCACCGCCGCCGCGAGGCTCGCCGCCGGCGGTTCGGGCTGCGGCGCGCGCCATTCCAGCCGCGGCGAGACGGCCCGGCTCGACGCGCTTGCGCCGTAATAGACGAAGGCCGGATCGACGGCCTCGGCGAGGTTCCCGTTGCGGCGCACCCGGCCATGGACCCGGGCGCTTCGGACGGCGAGCAGCCGAAGCCCGGGCACCGAGATCCGAAGCCCCGCCGCGACGGGCGCTTCGGGCTCATAGCGGGCGGTCGCTTCCCCGGACGCCGGCGTCGCATAGCCCGCCAACTCCGGCCAGGGCGGGCTCCGCCCCGGGCCCGGCGCGCCGCGGGTGACGATCAGAGCGGGGAGCTCGCCGAAGTCGACGGCGTAGCGCCATTCCCCCGGCAGATCGGGCGCCTTCTGAGCGGGCGCCCGCCAGCCGGGCAGGGCGTCGGCGACGGCCTCGGCGAAAGCGGCGAATCGCGCCAGCGAGTCCGGATCCGGCTCGGCCGGAAGAGCGCGGCCGAAGCGGACGGCGCGGCCGAGCGTTTCGAACAAGGCGCCGTCGGGGGCCGGGCCCGGCGCGCGGACCGGTGCGTCGGCCTCGTCCAAGGCGATGGCCAGTTCGAGCCGATCCTGCGCGGCGGGAAAGGCGGGGATCGCGATCTCCACCGTCCACGCCAGAGCGGCGCCCAGAGCCTGAGCGTCCGGCGAGGCCATGGCCGCGGCGACGGAGAAAGGGGGCGGGCCCGGAACGCCGATCAGCGGCGCCGGCGCGGACTGCCGGCCGAGGTCGAGGGCGAGCGCATTCGGGCGAAGGATAGCACGGAGCGACGGGGCGTCTCCGCGCTCGATCCTTTCGCCTTCGAAGCGGAGCGAAAAGGTCTGCCGGCGCCCGCCTTCCCGCGGGGGCGGCGCGGCATAAGCGAGCGGCCTCCGGCCCGCCTTCAGCCGGATCGCGCCCGGCGAGACGGGGTCGCCGCCGGTCGCCCCGGAGGAAGAGACGGCGCGGCCATGGAGCATCGCCACGGGCTCGCCGAGAAGATTTGCGTGCCGGCTCACCTCGACCGCCGCGACGACGACGACCGGCCGCGAGCGCAGGTCCGCCGCCGCCGCTTCCTCGAAAACGGCGCGGACCTCCTCGATCCCCTCGCCGGCCGGGCCGCCCGCCACCGCCACCAGGCGGCCGGCCATGGCCCGGGCGAGGGCGAGGCGCGCGCGCTCGAAGCGGTCGCGAAGGTCGCCGGGGCCGGCCGCCGCCGCAAGCCGGCCGAACTCCTCGGCGAACAGATCCCACCAATGGTCGAGGTCGACGGCTTCCACCCGGGCGCTGCCGCCGTCCGCCTCCTCGATCGTCCCGCTGAGCGGCGATTGGGAAAGCGGCGGCACCGCATAAGCCTCGGTCTCAGTCCCGGCCGCAACCGGAGCCAAAGCGAGTCCGGATCCCGCACCGGTCCGCACGCACCAATAAGTTGTTTCGCCGGCCTCCACGGCCAGTGCCAGCCGGCCGCCGGCGCCGTCGAAGCAGCTCCAGGCCTCCTCGAACGCGGTCGCGAAGCCGGTGACGCCCCTGTCCAGCCGCGGCGAGGCGACGGCAAGAACCTCGCTTTTTCCGATCTCGAGCCGAACATCGAGACGGAATATGTCGCTCCCCGCCGCCGCCGCTCCGGCCTTGGCGAGTTGGAAGGACAACAGGGCCTCGGGACGCTCCGATCCGGCGACGACATCGGCCACGAAGTCGGCAATTTGCTCGCGAAGCCCGGCGCCGTCGGCCGTTGCGGTCAGCGGCGCGGCGGCGAGGTTCGTCACCATGGCGACCGCGGGGGGCAGCCGATTGTCCCCGCTCCCGCCGGTAAGACGGTCGCGACACGCGGTCCAGACGTCCATGATCGTGTCGGGCGCCCCGGCGGGATCGAAGGTCAGCAGGAGCCTCAGCTCCACGGCCTCGCCGGCCGGCACGAATTCGTATCGCGCCTGCAGGCCAGGCAATCCTTGATCATCCATGGCCCGAGCCTAGGCGGCGCCCGGAGCGATGGCAACGCGCCGCGCCGGCATGAAAAACGGGGCGCCTCCCGAAGGAGACGCCCCGCTTTCGATCCTGGCTCAGCCGAAAGGCTTAGCGGCAGCGGCGCTTGCTGCGGGCGACCTCGCGGCCGGCCAGAGCGCCGGCGGCGGCGCCGAGGACGGTGCCCGTGGTGCGGTTGCGGCCGCCGTCGATCGCTCGGCCGACGAGAGCGCCGGCGGCGCCGCCGACGATGATACCGACCGTGCCGTTGGCGCGGCGGCAGCGCACCCGGCCCTGCGAATCGCGCCAGGTCTTGCCGTGATAATAGCCGTTATGATTGGCCATCGCCGGAGCGGCCGGGATGATCGGCATCGCCATCGTGGCGGCCATGAAGGCGAGTGTGACTTTACGCATGACTTGGGTTCCTTTCCCCGTGTAAATTCGAGTGGAGAACGCGGTGAGGACGCTGGCAGTTTCATTAACCTAAGACAACGATCCCCGATAACCGCCATTTGGGCTCCGTTGGGCGTGCCCAGGCAACGGCCTGCCGTTACGAGGCGTTGGGGATCGAAGGAGAGAGCGAATGGACGACGACGAGTGGCAGGTTCCGGCGCCCATGGAGGATCCCGAATCCCGCGGTTTTCGGCCGGTACGAGACGACAAAGGCGCAATCAGGCTGGTTCCGACGGACGATGCCGCCGAGGACGGGCAAGACGGCGGCAAGGGCGCGCCGACCTGCCCCTTCTCCTGACCCTAAGCGGCAGACAGGTCCGCTCTGAACGAGGCGGGCGGGCCTAAAGCACGTATTTGCTGAGATCGGTGTCGCGCGCGATATCGGCCAGCTGCGCTTCGACATAAGCGGAGTCGACGACGATCCGGTCGCCGCGGCGCTCCTCGGCCTCGAAGCTGACGTCCTCGAGCAGTTTCTCGAGCACCGTCGAGAGCCGGCGAGCGCCGATATTCTCGACCTGGCCGTTCACCTCGGCCGCGATCCGGGCGATCGCCCTGATGCCGTCGTCGGTGAACTCGACCGCGACGCCCTCGGTCGCGATCAGGGCGATATATTGCTCGGTGAGGCTGGCCCTGGTGGCGGAAAGGATGCGGACGAAATCCTCCTCGGTCAGGGCCTTCAGCTCGACGCGGATCGGCAGGCGCCCCTGAAGCTCGGGGAGGAGGTCGGACGGCTTGGCGACGTGGAAGGCGCCCGAGGCGATGAAGAGGATATGGTCGGTCTTCATCGGCCCGTATTTGGTCGCGACCGTCGTCCCCTCGATCAGCGGCAGAAGGTCGCGCTGAACGCCCTCGCGGGAGACCGAGCCGCCGCGCACGTCGCTGACCGCGATCTTGTCGATCTCGTCGAGGAAGACGATGCCGTTGGCCTCGGCGTCGGCGAGCGCGACCCGGCTGACGTCGTCGGGATCGAGCCTTTTGTCCGCTTCCTCCTCGACGAGCCGGTTCCAGGCCTCGCCGACCTTGAGACGGCGGCGCTTCTTCGGGGCCTGGCCCATCGCCTTCGACATCATCTCGGACAGGTTGATCATGCCGACCTGCCCGCCCATGCCCGGAATCTCGAACGGGGTGTTGGGCGCCTCGGCAAGCTCGAGCTCGACCTCGCTGTCGCTCAGATGCCCCTCCCGGAAGCGCTGGCGGAAGCTCTCCCGGGTCGCTTCGCTTGCCCCCTTGCCGGTCAGCGCCTCGAGCAGCCGCTCCATCGCCGCGCCCTCCGCCGCCTCCTTGACCGCGAGCCGCCGCCTCTCCCTCTCGAGCCGGACCGCTTCCTCGACGAGGTCGCGGGCGATCTGCTCGACGTCGCGGCCGACATAGCCGACCTCGGTGAATTTGGTCGCCTCGACCTTGACGAAGGGCGCGTCGGCGAGCTTCGCCAGCCGCCGGCTGATCTCGGTCTTGCCGCAGCCGGTCGGCCCGATCATCAAGATGTTCTTGGGGGTGACCTCCTCGCGAAGCCCCGCCTCGAGCCGCTGCCGGCGCCAGCGGT
>JBEVDE010000246.1:0-5086 GCA_040514175.1 Allosphingosinicella sp.
CTGGCGGCGGCGGCCGCGGCGACCGGCCTCCTCACCCTCGCCTTCGGCATCGCTTTGCCCTTCCAATTCGCCCTCTTCGCCCTGCTCGCCATCGCCGCGGTCTATTTCGGCCGCCGCTGGTACATCGCCAATCCGATGCCGAGCGCCGACCCGATGCTCAACGACCGCGGCGCCCGCCTCACCGGCCGGACGGTGACGGTGGTCGGCGCGATCGAGAATGGCGAGGGCCGGGTCCGGGTCGGCGACAGCGTCTGGTCCTGCCGCGGCCCGGACTGCGCCGAGGGCTCGCGGGTGCGGATCACCGGGGCGGACGGGTCGTGTTTGAAGGTGGAGCCGGTTCGGGAGATCGAGGGACCCGCAGTCTGATTTTCACGCGAAGCAGCGAAGGGCGCTTCTGAACCGAGGAGAGCTATGGATCACTACCGACAGCTCGCCGGGATCGCCTTGGCGCAGTGCCCGCCGGGACATGACGTGAAGCTCGCGGCGGAGCTGGACGATGGATATTCCGAACTCGATCTTCGGTACCGAAGGGGCGAGGAGGAAGTCCGCGTTACCGGCTATGCGGCTGAAGCCAGCTTTGCGATGCATCTCTGTCTTGAAGCCATACGCGAGGAGATGGCAGGCCGATCCGGCCAGAAATGGTCCCGCTGCGTGTTTCGGGTCTTTCGCGACGGCACGTTCAAGCTCGACGTCGAGTATTGAGCCGCTTCCCCACGTCATCGCAAGCGCTCGAACCGTGGGTAATATCGGTGACAGTGCACTCAATTCGCCGCAGGCCTCGAGCGCATCCGCAATCAGGTGCGCTGTCACCGAAATTCTCCTGGGGACCGGCTTCCCGGCGCCCTGCCCTTCAGGTTTCAACGCAATGACGCAACGAGGCTGAGCGTCTCGTTTGCCGCGCATCGGCGAAGAGGGACGCATCGGCAAAGAGGGACAGTATACATTTACTGCTGCTTCGAAGAGCAGGGAGCGGATCGATGAATGTACTGTCACGCTTTTCGATCGGGAACGTAGCTCAACCGGATCACGTCCTCGCCGATGCGGGCGGCGGACATGAGACGGAGCGGCGGCCTGGGGCCGGCGAAATAGGGCGTGCCGCGGCCGAGGACGACGGGGTGGAGGTAGATTCGATACTCGTCGATCAGGCCGAGCTCGGTGAGGCTTCGCGCCAAATTTGGGCCGGCGACCTCGATCTCGCCGTCGCCCTCCGCCTTCAGCGCGCGGATCGCGCCCTCCAGATCGTCCCCGACAAGGCTGGCATTGGAGCCGACCGGCTCCCGCGAGCGCGAGACGACCCATTTCTTCTGGCTCCGCCACGCCGCCGCGAAGGCCTGTTCGTCCTCAGTCCATTCGGGACGGTCTTCGTCCCAGTAGCGCATGATCTCGTACATCCGGCGGCCGTAGACGCTGCCCCCCTGCCCCCGCGCCTCCTCGACGAAGTGGCGGAAGAGCGTGGGATCGGGCGCGAAGGCCATATGGTCGACATAGCCGTCCAGCGACTGATTCATTCCAAAGACGAGCTTCGCCATAGCGTGATCCTCCATGGAATTGGTGCCAGGCACCATTTTCCTTTCTGAAGCTTCGGGAAAGGTCACAATATACATTTTCCGGGCGGGACGGGGCCCGCGCTGGGGGACTGCATTCCCTGTCCCCCGCCCTTCAGGATTCGAACGCGACGACGCAACGAGGCCCCGTTGCTCGTTTGCCGCGGATAATTCGAAGCCTCGGCATCGTTGCGTCGTCGCGCTCGAAAATGATCGGCCTGCGGCCAACGACGATCTGCACGCGAAGCTCCAGCGGCCAATGTTGACAGTTCCGCTGACGGTCGCGTCTTTCGGCCCACGTATTTTTTCGAGCCTGATCGGCCGGCGTCCATTCCTTATCGCCGACCGGCTGGCGCGGCGCCGGCAAGAGCCGGGCGGACGGAGGCGGACATTGGCGCTCTATAAATTCCAGAATTATCTGACGCTGAGCAAGAACGGCGCGTTCGACCAGATCCTTCCGGCGGGGCTGCACATCCCGAGCGGCGGCATCTACCGCTGCGTCGGCTGCGGCAACGAGGTGGCGCAGGAGGGTAACAGCGTGCTGCCCGACCGGTCGCACCACCCGCATACGCCGGCGCAGGGCGACGTCCGCTGGCAGCTGATCATCGCGACCCAGACCAACGTCGAGGCGCCCTATCTCCACGGGGCCGCCTAGCGGCCTGGCCTGCCCAGGGGTTTCACCCAAGCACCAAGGGACCAAAGAGTCCGCGCGCGCCAAAAGGCCATCGGTCGAATTCGAGGGCTCTGGAAAAACAGGGTTGCGAAGCCCTCCGGCGGCACGACGACGGATGGCCTCGGCCTCTTCGAGATCCGCGGCGCTTTTGGTCCTTTGGGGCTTTGGGTGAAACAAGCCCGCCCGGGAGCGCCACCGCGCTCGCGGAAATGCAGACTGTCACCGTTTCCCGGATGAGCCGGCTCAGGGCGGCCCGATCGTCGCCTTCAGGAACCCGCCGACGCGCTCGCGCCAGGCGTCGTCGCTCAGCGCTCCCATGGCGGCATGGTCGCGGCCGGGGACGAGCCAGAGGCGCTTCGGCCCGGGCGCGGCGGCGAACAGGGCTCGGGTCTCGTCCGGGGGCGTGTAGACATCGTCCCGGCCGCCGAGGACGAAGACCGGGCCCCGATAGCGGCGGAGCGCCTCGAGCGGCGAGAGGTCGCCGGGCGACACTCCGAAGCGCGGCCCGGACTGGAAGCTCAGCAGCGGCTCCAGCGCCCAGGCCGGAGCCGGGCCGAGGCGGCCGGCGATGCGGTTGCGGATCGCCCGGCGAATGTCCGGATAGACCGCCTGAAGGACCAGAGCGTCCGCCGGCAGCGGGCCCGGCCGCCCGAGCAGGGCGGCCGCGCCGCCGAGGCTGTTGCCGATCACCGCGACCCGCGCGCCCCGCTGCCGCCGCTTCAGCCAGTCGAAGGCGGCGCGCGCGTCCGCCGCCTCGCGAAGCCCGAAGCTGCGCTGGGCCATGTCCGATTGGCCATGACCGCGGAAGTCGATGGTGAGGGTGGCGTAGCCGAGCCCGGCCAGCCAGGCCGCCGCCGGCGCGGTCGAGGCGCGGGAGGCTTTCACGCCGTGCAGGAGGAGGATGGCCGGCGACCGAGGCCTCCGGCCGGGCCGGTAGGTCGCCGCCAGGGTCAGGCCGTCACCGGTGCGGATGCGGAGGTCGCGCGCCGGCGCCCGGGCGGCCGGCACCGGGCTGGACTGGCCCCGGACCATGACCGAGCCGGCGGCCCAGCTCAGCGCCAGCCCGCCGGCGAGGCCGAGAAGCCCGCACGGAATCACGAACTTGCGGACGAGCGGCATCGCCCGACCCTATCAGCCTCGAAGGCGGGTTCAAGCGAGGGTGCGGCGGTGGGCGCGCCCGGCGCCCTGCCCTTCGGGGCAATTGAGGACGGGAAAACAGTGACAGTATACAATTACCCCAGCGGCGGATCAGCCAGCTCGCCTGACCTAAATGTATACTGTCACTAATTTCCTCAGGAAAACAGTGACAGTATACAATTACCCCAGCGGCGGATCGGCCCGCTCGCCTGGCCTAAATGTATACTGTCACTAATTTCCCCAGCGCCAACCCGCCGGCGAGGCCGAGGATGGACCCCCGGATCAGGATCTTGCGGGTCGGCGGCATCGCCTCAGCCTAGTGACTGTCACCGCTGTCTGTCACCGGTGACTTTGACCACGGTCGCGGGATCGTGACGGGCGCGGTATAAGGCGGCGAAAGACTCGGGGGGAGGCGCATATGAAGAAGGCCCTTTGGCTTGCCGGGCTGGTGCTGGCGGCGCCGGCCGCGGCGCAGGCGCCGCTGGAGCTCAACCTGTCCTGCCGCGGCGAGAGCACGGGGCTGACGACGGTGGAGACCGGGAGCGTGGCGACGCGCAACAATTGGGGCGGGGCCTCGACCGCCTACGGCACGCGCCAGGGGCTGGTCACGATCGACACGCTGATCAGCTTCCGGATGAGCGGCGGCGAGGCCGCCCTGAGCGTTCCGGCGGCGCTTCTGCCGCCGATCCACGGCGGCAAGCGCGGCGAGTTCCGGGTGCGCGAGCTCCAGGTCAGCGAGCGGGACATCATTGGCAAGATCAGGATCAACCTGCTCAACAATGCGAGCTTCCGGATCGACCGGATCAGCGGCCGGCTGACGAGCTCGGGCGGTTTCCAGGGCGATTGCGAGCCGGAGGACGTGACCCGGCGCAAATTCTAGGCGGCGGTTCGGCTCCAATCCCCGGCCCGCTTCGGCACGGCGAGGCTTGCCCTCACCGGGCCGCGCGGTCTTTAGTCGCCCGGCCTCGGGAGCAGACACCCAACATGCCGCCACGCCGCCACGAGAGACATTTCACCCTGGGCCGCTACGTGCCGCTCGCCTTGTGCGCGGCCGCGGCCGCGGCGGCCGCGCTCACCTCGCCGCGCCCGCTTTGGGTGTGGGCGGTGCTGGCCGTCGCCGGGGCGCTGACCCTGCTCGGCCTGCGCGACCTCACCCAGCCCTTCCACTCGGTGCGCCGCAACTATCCGGTCACCGGCAATTTCCGCTGGCTGTTCGAATCGATCCGGCCCGAGATCAGGCAATATCTGATCGAGGGCGATAACGAGGCCGCGCCCTTCTCGAGAAGCCAGCGCTCGCTGGTCTACGCGCGCGCCAAGGACGAAGGCAGCGAGCGGGCCTTCGGAACCCAGCTCGACGTCTACGAGAGCGGCTATGAGTTCATGGCCCATTCGACCCGCCCCGCCCCGCCCGCCGACCCTTCGACCTTCCGGATCCCGATCGGCAACGGCTTATGCTCGAAGCCTTATTCCGCCTCGATCTTCAACGTCTCGGCGATGAGCTTCGGCTCGCTCAGCGCGAACGCGATCCTGGCGCTCAACCAGGGCGCGAAGCTCGGCGGATTCGCCCAGGATACCGGCGAGGGCAGCATCAGCCGCTATCACCGGGAGCATAAAGGCGACCTCATCTGGGAGCTGGGCAGCGGCTATTTCGGGTGCCGGACGGCCGACGGGCATTTCGATCCCGCCGGCTTCACGGAGAAAGCGTCGTCCGATCAGGTGAGGATGATCGAGA
>JBEVDE010000262.1:0-17699 GCA_040514175.1 Allosphingosinicella sp.
CGCCGAGCGGCCCGCCCTCGTCGTTCTCGACCTGATGCTCCCGGGGGAGGACGGCCTGGCGATCTGCCGCCGGCTGACCGCTGCGGACCGCACCCCGGTGATCATGCTGAGCGCGCTCGGCGAGGAAACCGACCGGATCGTCGGCCTGGAGCTCGGCGCGGACGATTATCTGCCCAAGCCGTGCAGCCCGCGCGAGCTGCTCGCCAGGGTGCGCGCCGTCCTCCGGCGCAATGAAGGCGCGGGATCGTCCGGCGGCTCGGCCTATCAGTTCGCCGGCTGGACCTTCGATCCGGTTCGCCGGGAGCTGCGTTCGCCGTCCGGTGTGGCGGTCGCGCTCTCGTCCGGGGAGGTCAGGCTTCTGATCGCCTTCATCGAACGCCCGCTGCGCGTGCTGACTCGCGATCAGCTCCTCGATCTCGCGCGCGGGTCGGAGGCCGACGTGTACGACCGCGCGATCGACGTCCAGGTCAGCCGCCTCAGGAAGAAGCTGGCGGACCATGGCGGCGCCGAGCTCATCGTCACCGTTCGCAGCGAAGGCTATATGTTCGCCGTCCGGCCGGTGCGGCGATGAAGCGCCTGTCCCGGGCCCCGATCTTCGTTCAGGCGCTCGCCCTGGTCGTGGCGACCGCGATCGCCGTCCAGCTGATAAGCCTGGCCGCGCTCGCGGCGCTGCCCGGCGGCAGCGAGCCGTTCACGTTCAACGACGTGGCCGCGACGATCCGCACCCGGGCCCCGGTCGAGCGCGAGGGGCAGACCATTCGGGTCAGGATCGCCGACTCTGCGCCCGAGGGGTGGGAGCGGAACAACCCGCGGGAAGCGCGCGCCCGCGCCACCTTGGCGCGACTGCTCGCGGTTCCGCCGGCCGACGTGCTGATCCAGGATCAGCTGCCCATCCCCGGCGGCCAGTGGCTGATGGGTCTCGGCCGTCCGGCCGCGGGCGACGCCGCGCCTCCGGCCCAGCCCTTCGAGCGAGGCGGCGCGGCGATGGTCGAGGACATCGCCTCCGCCGTCCGGCTCGCCGACGGGCGCTGGGCAATCGTCGACGCGCCGGTGAGCTGGCCCGGTCCCGGCACGTTCCTCTTGCTCTGGCTCGCCGCCAACATGCTCGTCCTGGTCCCGCTGGCATGGCTGTTCACGCGCCGGCTGGTGGCGCCGATCCGGGCGTTCGCCCAGACCGCCGAGCGCGCCGGCCGCGGCGACCGGGAGGCGGTGTTCGCTCAATCGGGGCCCCGGGAGATACGCACGGCCGCGGGCGCGCTGTCCGAGATGCAGCGCCGGATCGCGACCGCCGTCGACGAGCGCACCAAGCTCATCGCCGCCGTCGCCCACGACCTGCGCACCCCGCTCACCCGGCTTCGCTTCCGGGCCGAATATGCCCCGCCCGAGCATAGGGACCGGCTCGTCCAGGACATCGAGCGAATGGACGCCATGATCGGCGGCGTCCTCGCTTTCGCGCGCGGAGAGGAGCGGCTGAACCGGCAGCGGCTCGATCTCGCGACGCTCGTTCAGTCGATGGCGGACGACCTCCTCGAGACGGGCGCGGACGTGACGGTCGCGGAGGCGGAGCCGGTCGAGGTGATGGGCGACCCGCTCGCGCTGCGCCGGCTGGTCGCGAACCTCCTCGACAATGCCGTCAAATATGCGGGCGGAGCCCGTTGCCGGGTCCGCCGGGAAGGGGGCGACGCGCTGCTCCTCGTCGAGGACGAGGGGCCGGGAATAGCCGAGGAGTCCCTGGAAAGGATGTTCACTCCGTTCGAGCGTGGCGATGCGGCGCGCGATCCCTCGACCGGAGGCGTGGGGCTCGGCCTTGCCCTCGCCCGCGGGATCGCGCGGGCTCACGGGGGCGAGGTCTGGCTGAGCCGGCTCCCGGGCCGGGGCCTGTGCGCGCATGTCCGGCTTCCGGCCCGCGCCGGAAGGCGCCGGATCAGCTGACCCGCCGCCCCCGGACGCCGTTCTGCCCGTTGATGCGCAGGAAGTAATTGCCCAGGGTTCCGCGCTTGATGATGATCTTCTGGCCGGGCTTCGGGTCGCTCAGGCCGAGCCGGGTCTCGTTGGTGTCCCAGATCGCGCCGTCCTCGAGCCTTATCCGCCATTTGCCTCCGCCGAGCGAAGCGGCTCCGGCGATGACCGCCTCGAGCTGGCCGTTGTCGCCGCCGCTTTCGCCGCGGAAGAGGGGGATGTTGGGGACGCTGAAGCCGAACAGCGAGCGGCGGGTCTCGCGTATCTCCTGCTGGTCGAGGACGACCAGCTCCTTCTTCTCGACCGCCTCGGCGAGCCGGGCGCTGGCCCGGTCGTAGCAATCGAGCCGCGCCTTCTCGTCGGCGAGTGCGCGGCAGGCGGACAGGCCCTGGATGAGGGCGTTGCTGCGCGCGTCCTGCGCTTTCGGCTTGGCCGGGGCCGAAGCCGGGACCAGCGCCGCCAGCGCCATGATTGCAACGATCCTGCCGCCCAGCTTCATAAATCGCCCTCCGCCTGAACCGAGGTTATGGGCTGCGGAACCCCTCGGCAAGACTGTGGCTGAAAAGTTACACGCCGTACCAAGAATGTCCCGCCGACAGTGGCTCTGCTTGCACGCCGTTACACCCTCGACATAAACGTCTTTCGGATGGGTGGGGGCCGAAGCTGCGCCCGGTACACCTCGTGAAACAAGGGGACGCAAATGTCGAAAATCAAGTTCAGGGAAACGCTGCTCGCTTCGACGATGATCGCGGGCATGCTGGTCGCTACTCCCGCCTTCGCGCAGGACGCGCCTCCCGAGGGCGCTCCCCCGAGCGACGAGACTCCGCCCGCCGGCGTCCAGACGCAGGATTCCGCCGGCCCCGCCGAGGAGAACAGCCAGGGCGACATCGTCGTCACCGGCACCCTGATCAAGAATCCCAACCTGACCTCGTCCTCTCCCGTCTCGGTGGTCGGGCAGGAAGAGATCCAGCTTCGCCAGTCGAACGTCGCCGAAGAGCTTCTGCGCGACCTTCCGGGCGCGGTCCCGAGCATCGGCTCCGCGGTCAACAACGGCAACGGCGGCGCCTCCTTCGCCGACCTTCGCGGCCTCGGCAACTTCCGCAACCTCGTCCTCCTCGACGGCCAGCGCATCACGCCTTCGAGCACCGTCGGCCGAGTCGACTTGAACAACATCCCGCTCGCCCTCGTCGACCGCGTCGACACCCTGACGGGCGGCGCCGCGACGACCTACGGCGCCGACGCCGTGTCGGGCGTCATCAACTTCATCACCCGCCGCGACTTCGCGGGCATGGAGCTGGCCGCCAGCTCGCAGATCACCGAAGAGGGCGACGGCCACATCTTCCGCGCCGACCTCACCCTCGGAGCGAATTTCGACGACGGCCGCGGCAACGCGGTGCTGTCGCTCGGCTATCAGCAGGCCGACCCCGTCTATCAGGGCGCTCGCCGCTTCTCGCTCAACAACTACACCTCGACCACGGGCGCCGTCGGCGGCTCCGGCACCACGGTGCCGGCGCGCTTCACGGTCGGCTCCGGCTTCCAGCAGATCAACCCCAGCACCGGGGCGCTGCAGGTTCCGGTCGTCAACTTCAACTTCAACCCGTACAACATCTTCCAGACGCCGTTCGAGCGCTTCAACATCTTCGGCGCCGCCCATTATGAAGTGGCGGACGGCATCGAAGTCTACACGCGCGGCATGTTCTCGAAGAACCGGGTCAACACCATCATCGCGCCGTCGGGCATCTTCAGCTCGCTGCTCGTGATCCCGGTCAGCAATCCGTTCCTGCCGGCCGCGGCGCGGGCCACGTTCTGCGCGAACAACGACTTCGATTTCACGACGCCCGGCGTCCAGACGCTCACCCCGGCGCAATGCGCCGCGGCGGCGACTGCGCTCACTCCGGCCGATCCGAACTTCCGCGCCTTCTCGACCACGGTCGGCCGGCGCACCACCGAGCTCGGGCCGCGTCTGTCCGAGTTCCAGACGACCATGTTCGATTATCGCGCCGGCGTCCGCCTCGGCATCACCGACACGATCGACCTCGACGTGTCGGGCGCCTACGGCGAGTCGCAGAACGAGCAGAATCAGCAGGGTTACGTGCTGACCTCGCGTATCCGGACGGCCGCCTACACGACCAGCACGACGACTTGTAACCTCGGCGCGTCGCCGACCGTCCCCAACCCGAACCCGCTCCTTCCGCCGCTGGCGCAGCCCGGCGCCAGCCCGAGCGCGGCCACCGGATGCGTTCCGGTCAACCTGTTCGGTCCGGACGGCTCCATCACTCCGGCGATGATCCCCTATCTGACGGCGGACGCCGGAACCCAGCAGCGGGCCTCGCTGGCGCAGGCCCGGGCGCTGCTCAGCGGCGACTTCGGCGCTTCCGCCCCGTGGGCCGAGGATCCGATCGGCTTCGCTCTCGGCGCCGAATATCGTACATATACGGGTGAGCAGCGCGCCGACGTGCTCTCGCAGCAGGCCGGCGAGCTCGGCGGTGCCGGTGGCGCCGTCCTCAACTTCACCGGCGGCTACGACGTCAAGGAGATCTACGGCGAAATCATCGCCCCGATCGTTCAGGACAGGCCGTTCTTCAACGCTCTGACCCTCGAGGCGGGCATCCGCTATTCGGCCTACAAGGTCGATGCGCCGACCTCGCCCAGCTACAATACCACCACCTGGAAGGCGGCCGCCACCTGGGAGCCGGTCGACGGCCTCAAGTTCCGCGGCAACTACCAGCGGGCGGTTCGCGCGCCGAACATCAACGAGCTGTTCGCTCCGACCGCGGTCGGCCTGACCAGCCTCGCGATCGATCCGTGCCGGGGCGCCAACCCCGTCGGCAACGCCAATTTGCGCGCCGTCTGCCTGGCTCAGGGCGCGCCGCTGGCCTCGATCGGCGCGATCACCAACCCGACCGCGGCTCAGGCCAACGGCACCTTCTCCGGAAGCCTCGCTCTGCGTCCGGAGACGTCGGACAGCTACACGCTCGGCCTGGTCTTCCAGCCCGAGTTCGTGCGCGGCCTGTCGATCACGGTCGATTACTACCATATCAAGATCAAGGACGCGATTTCGCAGCCCACGGGCGGCGATCTCATCGCCAACTGCTTCGGCGACAATAACGGCAGTGCCGTCACAGCCGCGAGCGCGACCAGCGCGCCCTGTCAGCTGTTCCGGCGCGATCCGGTCACCGGAACGCTTTCGGGCGATACCGCCACCACCGGCGGCCTGGTCTTCCCGGTGTCCAACTCGGGCTTCATCCTCACGGACGGCATCGACGTGGGCGTGAACTTCCGCCGCGATCTCGGCTTCGCCAAGCTGAACTGGAGCTTCCAGGGCAACTGGACGAACCGCTCGCTCTTCCAGGCGACGGTTCCCGGCTCCGTCGTCCCGCCGGGCTTCCCCGGCGCCGGCGGCCCGATCCCCGCCTCCGTGCCCCGCGAGTGCGTCGGTTTCTACTCGACGAACTGCGGCTCTCCGGGTTCGGCCGGTCCGAACTCGGCGCCGGGCTCGCTCCAGCCTGAATTCAGCTGGAACCAGCGCACCACGCTCACCTTCGGGGACATCGACGTGTCGCTGCTGTGGCGCCACATCTCGAAGATGGAAGCCGAGGCCGGCGTCGTCGCCTATGCCGGCATCCTGCCGGGCCGGGCCACCGCCATCGTCGGCGTGCTCGACGGCCAGGAGGTCGATTTCGGCCATATCGGCGCTCACGATCTCTTCGATCTCGCCTTCCGCTTCGGAGTCAGCGAGAATCTCGACCTGACGATGACCGTGACCAACATCTTCGACACGGATCCGCCCATCGTCGGTTCGACGATCGGTTCGACCAGCTTCAACAGCGGCAACACCTATCCGTCGACCTACGACGCGCTGGGCCGCCGCTTCGCGATCGGCGGCCGCCTGAAGTTCTAGGGCCGGCGATTGCGCTTACTCTCGGGGGCGGCCTTCGGGCCGCCCCTTTTTTTTGGCTTGAAGCCGAAGCGCTTTACCCAAGGCGCGAGGATCGGAAGCACCGGGGCGAGCCGGTCCTCGTAGCGGCGCCAGCGGCCGCCGCCGTCGTAGAGGCCGCGCCGGACCTGGGTCGCGCTGGCCGTGCGCACCCCGCGCTCCCGGGCGGTCCGGTCGAATGCGTGGAAATCCTCCGTCCAGGCGATCCCGGCGAATTCCGCCATGGCGCGCACCGTCGCCTCGAAATTGGCGACCACCTGGTCATAGCGCACTTCGTGGAAGGCGAGCGGCAGCCGCTCCCGGCAAAGCTCGATGAGGCGCATCAGCGCGTCATAATGTCGCGCCGTCTCCTCGAGGTCGCTGAACGCATAGGTTCCCGCGCTGGGCGTGAAGTTGATCCGGAAGCAGCTCAGCACCACGTCGCGCGGGTCGCGGCGCATGATCAGGATCCGCGCCTCGGGGAAGAGCCGGGCGATGATCGGCAGCTTGATCCCGTTGAAGGGGTTCATGTCGACGAAGGTCCGCCCCGCCACCTCCCCCGCCATGCGGCGGACCCTGGCCCAGTAGCGGGCGCGCAGATCCGCCACCAAAGCCGGGTCGAGGGCGTCGAGATCGGGCATGGCGCCGTCATTGGCCACCAAAGTCCCGTCCGTGTCGGCCAGCGTGTCATGTTCCTCGAGCGCCACCACCTCGGCGGCGCTCGCCAGGATGTTCTCGACGAGGGTCGTGCCCGAGCGCGGATAGCCGAGCAGGAAGACGTGGCCGGCCGCGGCGCCCGGCGTCGGCGGCGCCGGAGCAGGGCTCGGCGCCGGCGGCGCGCGCTCGACCTGGGCGGCGATCGTCTCGATGAAGCTTCGGTGCGAGGGCCGGCCCGGCCCGGGCTCGAGCAGGGGCGCGAAGGCCGCCCTGAAGTTGCGCTGCGCCTCGGCCCAGGCGTCGAACGCCTCCGCGTACCGGCCCTGCTTGTCCAGGGCGTCGCCGAGCAAAGTCAGTGTGCGGGTGCGATCGTCCGGCTTCAGCGCCGTTCTCCGAAGCCGTTCGAGCCGTTCCGCCGCCTCGGCGCCGTTGCCCGCCTCGATCTCCAGGGTCGCGATGGCGAACGTCGCCGACGGATTGGCCGGGTCGAGCGCGAGGGCGCGGTCCGCCCAGGCTTTCGCCTCGTTCCGCTCGCCTTTCTTGGCGGCGATGTCGGCGAGCTTGCCGAGGGCCGGCGCCAAATTGGGGTCGATGGCGAGGGCGCGCCTGTAGCTTTCTGCCGCGGCCGCCTCAGCTCGAAGCGCCTCCAGGGTGTAGCCGCGCTCCAGCCAGGCCGCGCTGTGGCGAGGCTCCGCGCCCACCACCCGGTCGAGCACCGCCAGCGCTTCGTCCAGCCGATGCTCCTTGCGAAGCACGGCGCCGATCGCCCCGAGCACGAGAACGTCGCCCGGCGACAGGGCGAGCGCCTGATTCAGCAGGTCGTGGGCCCCGGCATAATCGCCCGCTTCCTCCCGGCGCCAGGCGGCGAGGTTGAGGATCAGGGGATCGATCTGTCCGGCGGCCAAGGCGATTTCGGCGATGCTCGCGGCGCGCTGGATGTCGCCTTGCCCGAGCGCTTCATCGATCCGCGCCCGCCTGGCGGGATCGAGACCGGCGCGCTTGGCCGGCTTTGCTTTTTTTATTCGATTCGACATGTTTGGCCAGACACCTGTATCCTGCGCCTCCGGTTGAGCTAAGACAGAATTGACGTAGGAGAAACCCGCCATGCCTCGTCTCGTCACTATCGCTTTCGTCTGCGGCCTGGCCAGCGCCTCCCTGGCCCAGTCGGCGCCCCGAAAGGCGGCCGATCCGGGCGAGGCCGCGGCCGGCAATCCGGACAAGGTCGTCTGCAAGAGATTCGCCAGGACCGGCTCCCTGGCGGACAGCTACCGCACCTGCAAGACCAAGCGGGAGTGGGAGCGGGAACGCGACAACGTTCGGACGATCAACTGGAGCAGCCCCTGCAAGTCGGCGGAAAGCGGCAGCTGCGAGGGCTAGGCCCGGGAGGTTCGGAAGATGAAGGGATCGCTCGTTCTCGCTTCCGCCTTCGCGCTCGCCACCGCGGCGCAATCCGCCCCTCTTCAGGCCGACGTACCGGTCAAGGCGAAGCCGGCGAACAGGATGATCTGCAAGACCTATGTCCGGATCGGGACGCTGGCGGATCGTCACCGTGTCTGCAAGACCAAGGCCGAATGGGACGAAGAGCGCAATTTGCGCGAGCTCAACCCGTCGGACGCCTGCCGGACGAACGACGACGCCTTCGCGCCCTGCAAATAGGAATCCGGGTCCCGGCTTCGCGGCCGGGCGGCGCCTGGGCTGGACGGAATTGAAACGGAAGGAACCCGCCATGGCTCGTCTCGTCACCGTCGCCTTCGTCTGCGGCCTCCTCAGCGCGTCCGCGGGCCAGGCGGCGCCCCGCGGAGGCGTCGACGCGCCCGAGAGGGCGGCCGGCGATCCGAACAAGATGATCTGCAAGACCTTCACCCGTATCGGATCGCTGGCCGACCGCTACCGAACCTGCAAGACGAAGGCCGAGTGGGAGCGCGAGCGGACCAACCTGCGCGATCTCGACCGCTCCTACGGCTGCCGGATGAACGACGCCAAAGCCGATCCCTGCAAATAGGATCCGGCTCCGATCGGCGGCCGGGCGGCATTTGCCCGCCCGCCTCGACTCGGATATCGATCCGCCATGGATCAAGACGAGCTTCAGCGGGCGCTGGCCGCCGCCAGGAAGGCGCGCCAGGCCGGTCGCCGCGAGGAAGCCGGGCGATTGCTTCGCGACGTCGTCGCCCGCGCCGGAGAGCATCCCGCGGCGCTGAACGCGCTCGGCCTGAACACGCTCGCGGAGGGCCGGCGGGACGAGGCGCTGGCGCTGTTTCGCCGGGCGATCGCCGCTGACCCGCGCTCGCCCGAGCTGTGGATGAACCTCGCCAAGGCGCATCGCGAGGCGGGCGACGATTCCGGCGAGCGCGAGGCGCTGGAGGGCGCGCTGGCGATCGACCAGCGTCATTTCATGGCGCTCGTCCGGATGGCCGAGCTGTTCGAGCGCATCGGCGACGACGCCCGCTCCGCCGAGCGATGGTCGGGCGTGCTGGCGCTCGCGGCCATGATGGACGAGCGGCCGCCGGCGCTGGAGGACATGGTCCGGCATGCCGGCGAGGTCGTCGCCCGCCAGCGTGCCGGCTTCGCCGCGGCGATCGACGAGGGGCTGGCCGAGGCCAGGCAAGGCCTCGAGGCGGAGGCCCGGCGCCGCTTCGACGCCTGTATCGATCACGCGCTCGGCCGCCGCCGCATCTATGCCAACCAGCCGGCCGGGATGCACTTTCCCTTCCTTCCCGCCGAGGAATTTTTCGAACGCCGTCATTTCCCCTGGCTCGAGCGGATCGAAGCGGAGACCGACGTCATTCGCGGCGAGCTCGAGGCCCTGCTCGCTGAGCCCGCCGGCGCGGTTCGTCCCTATGTCGCGATGGAGCCGGGCACTCCGGCCAACAAATGGTCGCCGCTCGACCACAAGCTGGATTGGGGCGCCATCCATCTCTGGAAGGACGGCCGCCGCGACGACCGGGTCTGCGCGCGGGTGCCGCGCACCGCGGCGGCGGTCGAAGCGCTTCCGCTTTCGGATTTGCCCGGGCGCACGCCGACGGTCTTCTTCTCCCTCCTCAGACCCGGGACCCACCTGCCGGCCCATAGCGGCGTCAGCAACGTGCGCACCATCATCCACCTGCCGCTCATCGTCCCTCCGGGCTGCGCCTTCCGGGTTGGTGGCGAGACCCGCGAATGGGAAACGGGCCGCGCCTGGGCGTTCGACGACACGATCGAGCATGAGGCGTGGAACCGCTCCGGCGAGGTCCGGGCAATCCTGATCTTCGACGTCTGGAACCCGTACATCAGCGAGGTCGAGCGCGACCTTCTGCGCCGCTTCTACGCAGTCGCCGCCGCCGAGAATCGCGACGGCGAGGCCTCGATCAGCGTCAGCGACTGAGGCTCAGGCGGCCAGCCGGACCCCGGCAAGCGCGGCGGCGGCCGGAGCGCTCTCGCCCGTCTCGGCCTCGATCCAGGCCTGCGCCCGGTCGAGCTCGGGGGCGAGCGGCGCCTCGAGCTCGGCGCGGCGCGCCAGGCGCGCCTCATTGTCGAAGGGCAGCTCGGGATTCTTCGAATAAGTGGAGAATAAGGGCCCCGCCACGATCGCCTCGATCGCGCCGTCGCCCAGCGGCACTCCGAGGTGCGCCGCGGCGGCCTTCAGGATCGGGCGCGGGGCGGCGAAGAAGGCCTCGGCGTCGAGCGCCCGCGCATTGGGCATAAGCTCGATCGCCGCCGTGAAGGCCCGCATCTGGGCGAGCCACAGGGCCGCGCAGCGCTCGGCGTCGGACAAAGGCGACAGGTCGCCCAGATAGGCGGCGAGCTGGGCGGTGACCCGCTGCAGCCAGCCGCGATGATTGTCGCTGCGCAGGATGGCGAGCAGATAATCCCTGAGCGAGCTGTAGAGAAAGATCGACTGCGCCTGCGGATCGAGGGCGACGAGATCGGGGAGCAGGAAGTTCACCGGCACGTTGGCCTTGACGATCGTCGGAAGGTCCTCGCGATAGCGTTTGGACAGCATCGCCGCGGTCAGGGCCAGCCGTTCCGGGTCGCGGGCAAAGGCCTGCTGGCGCAGGGCGAGCGGTTCGCGAAGGACCAGGTTCAGCGACGGATCGTCGAGCGCGCGCGCCAGCAAGGTCGACCCGCAATGGGCGACATGGAAGATCCATCCGGTCGCCGCGGGCCGCCGCACCTCACCGCCCAGCGCCGCCACCGGCACCCGCATCGACCCGTTTGACGCGGGAAAGATGCGGTGATCGAGGAAGATCGAATTGTGATAGGCGGCGCGGTCCATCGGCACGAAGATCGCCGCATCGCCTTCGAAGGACTGGAGATAGTGATCGGGCGAGGCGAACAGGTCGTCGAGCGTCAGGGACATCGAACGGGCTATAGCTCAGGGCCCCGGCATCGGCTATCCCCCGGCCCCGCTATGCCGAACATCCAGCTGCCGGAACCGGGCCGTCCCCACGTCCTCATAGAAGCCGCCGGGGAGGCCGGCATACTCGACGTCGATCCGTCGCGGATCGTCGACCTTTACAAGGCGCATGGCGCGCTGCTGCTGCGCGGCTTCGGCATGGACGTGCCGCAGTTCAACGCCTTCGCGCGGCAATTCTGCACGACTTCGGTGGTCAACGAGAGTCCCGGCCGAAGCCCGATCGACGCCGAGAACCATATCCACACCGTCGATGCCGGCACCGGTCCGTTCTCGCTCCATCCGGAGCTGTCGCGCGAGCCGTGGAAGCCCGACGCCGCCTTCTTCGCCTGTCTCTCGGCGCCGAGCGCCGGCGGGGCGACGACGATCTGCGACGGAGTCGAGCTGGTGCGGCAGATGCCGGAGGCGGTCCGCCGGGGGCTCGAGGGACGCCGGCTTCTCCATATCAAGCAGACCTGGCCGGAGCTGGTCGAATATTGGCTGGGCACGAGCGATCCGAGCGACGCGCTCCTCGCCAACCCGCCCGATTGGTGCCCCTATCAATTCCGCCGCATCGACGGCGAAATCCTTCGGATATTCACCCGCCCCGCTTTGCATCGCCCGATGTTCACGCAGGGTCCGGCCTTCGGCAACTTCCTGCTCTTCGCGCGCTTCAACAATCGCCGAATCGGCTATCCCTTGCTCGACGACGGGCAGCCGGTGCCCGATCCGTGGCTGGAGGCGATCAGGGCGACCGGTGAGCGGCTGGCCGTCCCCATCGCATGGCGGCGCGGTGACGTGCTGATGCTCGACAACACCCGCTTCATGCACGGCCGGACCGCGATCCTCGATCCCGGCGAGCGGCTGATCGCGACATTCTTCGGCTATCTCGGCTTCGCCTTGCCCGATCCCGAAGAGCCGCCCAACCCGATCTGGCGCCAGCGGGACTTCTCGCCGCCGCCGCCGCCCCACAAACTTAGCAAGGGCGGGCGTTGAACCCGAACGCGGTTCGGGATAGCATTTCCGCTCGCAAGTGAGGGACAAATCATGGCTCGATTGATCTTCCTGTCCGCGCTCCTGATCGGAGCGGCGACCCCGGCGCTGGCCGGATCCTCCGACAAGGCGGCCCGCGACGCGGTGAACGGCGATGTCCTCCTCAGCCAGTATCCGCCGCGCGCCCTCGCGGCGGGCGAGCAGGGCTCGGTCGGCTTCAAGGTCACGCTCGACCGCGACGGCTATGCGTCGGCCTGCGAAGTCACGAACAGCAGCGGCTACAAGAGGCTCGATCAGGAGACCTGCGAGCTGATCCTCAGCCGGGCCGCTTTCAAGGGCATCAGGGACGGCGGCGGGCGCAAGGTCAGCAGCGTCCACGAGGGCGTGATCAACTGGCGGCTGCCGGGCTCGACCGCGGCGCCGTCGCCGACCTGGGCCTCGGCCGGGTTGGGCAAGCCCAAGCCCGAGAAGAAGATCTGCCGGCGCCGGGTCAAGACCGGCTCGCTCGCCGATTACGAGCGGCTCTGCGCGACCCAGGCGGACTGGGACCGGATGGCCCAGCGCACCAAGGAGGAATGGGGCGCGGTTCAGGGCGCCTTCGGCAGCACCCGGGGGAATTGATCCTCGTCATCCCGGCGATGGCCGGGATCCCAGTGGGTGAATGACGCGGCGGGCGACGCGACCTCAGTCCCCGCCCCGCGCCAGCGCCTGGTTGCGCTCGGCCCTGGCGAGGACGTCGTCCAGCTTGTCGCCCGGCAATATCCCCGTCGTCGCGACCGCCGAGTCGAGCTTCACCCGGACGTGGCCGAGGTCGAGCGGGTTGTCGGCGATGCAGCGGGCCAGCCGCTCGCCGGTGTCGATCGCGCTGTCGAGATCGAGGTGATCGAGAATCAGATCGAAACGCGCGTCCCCGGTGCGGGCGAGGATGTCGGTCGAGCGAATGAGGCCGCAGAGCAGGCGGGCGACGTGGACGAGGGCGGCGTCGGCGGCGAAATGGCCGTGGCGCTCGTGGACGGCGGTGAGGTTGGTGAGCTCGATGCCGACGATCGCCGCGCTGGTGCCGTGGCGCTCGGCGAGGCCGACGACCCGCTCGAGCTCGGAGCGGAAGCGCAAGGCGGAGGGCAGCGGCGTGAGGCTGTCGCTCCCGGAGCGCTGCTCGAGCTCGCTGATCCGCCGCTGCGCCTCGGCCAGAGCGGCCCGGAGCAGGGCGTTTTCGTCGTCAGTCTCGACGGGCAGGCCGGCGAAATCGGATGCGTGCTTGGACATGCAAGGCTGCATAGCGCATCCTGGTTAAGCAAAAACGAAGCTCTGGCCTCCCCGCCCGGGCCCCGATAGAGGAGCGAGGATGGCCGAGGTCGGGATCATCATGGGCAGCCGCTCCGACTGGGAGACGATGCGCCATGCCGCCGAGATGCTCGACGCGCTCGACGTGGCCCATGAGACCAGGGTGGTCTCCGCCCACCGGACGCCCGAGCGGCTCTACGATTACGCCCGAAGCGCCGCGGCACGCGGGCTCAAGGTCATCATCGCCGGGGCCGGCGGCGCGGCCCATCTGCCGGGCATGGCGGCGTCAATGACCCGGCTGCCGGTGCTCGGCGTGCCGGTCCGGTCCAAGGCCCTGGACGGCCTCGACAGCCTGCTCTCGATCGTCCAGATGCCCGCCGGAGTGCCGGTGGGAACGCTGGCGATCGGCCAGGCCGGAGCGGCCAATGCCGGGCTGCTCGCCGCCTCGATCCTGGCCCTGTCCGACGCGGCGCTGGCCGGGCGGCTGGAGGCGTGGCGCCAGCGGCAGACCGACGGCGTCGCCGAAACGCCTGAATGACGGCGACCAGATGATCCTGGCGCCGGGCTCGACCATCGGCATCGTCGGCGGCGGCCAGCTCGGCCGGATGCTGGCGATGGCGGCGGCCCGGCTCGGCTATCGATGCCATGTCTACGCGCCCGATGAATCGCCCCCCGCGGCCGAGGTGGCGGCCGCCTTTACCCGGGGCGCCTGGGAGGACGAAGCGGCGCTCGCCGCCTTCGGCCGGAGCGTCGACGTCGCCACCTACGAGTTCGAGAATATCGCCGCGGCGCCGCTCGCCGCGCTCGCCGCGCAGGCGCCGCTCCACCCGCCCGCCGAGGCCCTCGCGGTGGCTCAGGACCGGTTGAGCGAGAAGAGCTTCATCGCCCATCTGGGCGGCGCGCCGGCGCCGTTCCGAGCCGTCGACGACCGCGCCGGCCTGGACGAGGCGCTGGCGGCGCTCGGCGTGCCCGCTGTGCTCAAGACCAGGCGCTTCGGCTATGACGGCAAGGGCCAGGCCCGGATCATGAGGCCTTCCGAAGCGGACGAAGCCTGGGCGGCGGTTCGAGGCGCGCCGTCGATCCTCGAAGCCTTCATCGCCTTCGACGCCGAATTCTCGATCCTGCTGTGCCGGGGCGAGGATGGCGAGATCGTCACCTGGCCGGCGCCGCGCAACGAGCATGAGGACGGCGTGCTTCGCCGCTCGCAAGTGCCGGCGGACGGGCTAAGCGGGCAGGTCGCCGAAGCCGGGGCGCTCGCCCGCCGGGCGGCCGAAGCGCTCGACTATGTCGGCGTTCTCGCGCTCGAGTTTTTCGCAACGCCGGAAGGGCCCTTGTTCAATGAAATGGCGCCTCGGGTGCACAACAGCGGCCACTGGACCGTCGAGGGCGCAATCACCTCGCAGTTCGAAAATCATGTGCGGGCGATCTGCGGGCTGCCGCTCGGAGCGACCGGGCTGACCGGCGCGCGGGTGGAGATGGTCAATCTGATCGGCGGCGAGGCGGACGGATGGGCTGGGATCCTCGCGGATCCGTCGGCGCACCTGCACCTCTACGGCAAGGGCGAGGCGCGGCCGGGGCGGAAGATGGGCCATGTGACCCGGGTGGGTCGCTGACCGTCGTCCCGGCGAAGGCTGGGAGACCGACGAGAATCAGGCGCCGAGCCTTTCACCCCCCTTGGGGCCCCAGCCTCCGCTGGGGCGACGGCCTATTTCGGCTGGACCTCCTCGATCGGCAGGCCCAGGCCCTTGAGCTGCGGGCGCACCTTGGCGGCGTCGCCGACGACCACCCAGACCATCTTCTTCGGGTCGATCACCTTTCGCGCCGCCTGGTCGATCGTGCTGATCGTCATTCCGCGATAGCGGTCGGCGATCGCCTCCCAATAATTGTCGGGGCGGTGGTAGAGCGCGTTCGACCTGAGCGCGCTCAGGACCGCCTGCGAGGTCTCGAACTGGCCGGCGAGCTGGCGGGTGTTGCCGTTGATCACCCGGCCGAGCTCAACGTCGCTGACGCCCTTGGGACCGAGGAAGCCCGACATTTGGTCCATCAGCGCCCTGATCGCCGGGCCGGTCTTGTCGGCCTGGACGGGGGCGGTGATGAGGTAAGGGACGAGCTGCTCGCGCATGCCGATGTTGCTCCGCGAGCCGTAGGACCAGCCCTTCGTCTCGCGCAGATCCATGTTGATCCGCGACAGGAAGTTGCCGCCGAGCACTTCGTTGGCGGCGTTGAGCGTCAGCACGTCGTCGGTGCCGCGCACCGGCAGCACCGCGCCCGCCAGGATCAGCGACTGCGGCGATTGCGGGCGGTTGACGAGGACGATGCGGGGCTTGGGCGCCGGCGGCACCGCGGCGAAATTCTTCGTCCCCCTGGTAATCGCCGGCGGAGCCCAATTGCCGAACCGCGCCTCGAGCAACGGCACCAGCTCGGCGAGCGGCAGGTCGCCGACCGCGTAGATGGTGGCGTTGTCCGGCCGGATCCACGCCTGGTGGAAGCGGATCAGATCGTCGCGGGTGAGGCGGGCGATCACCTGCTTGTCGCCGAGCCCGGAAGACGGCCGGCCATAGGGATGATCGGCTCCGAACAGCAAAGGCGGAAGCGCCCGGGCGCCGAGGCCGCTCGGCTCGCTCAACTCCTGGTCGATGGCGGAGAGCTGCTGGGCTCGAAGCCGCTCGACCTCGCCGGGCTCGAAGGCGGGATTGCGGACGATGTCGGCGAGCAGGTCGAGCGACAGCCCCAGATTCGGGGTCAACGCCGCCAGGCTCACCGCGGTCCGGTCGAGCGAGGTCTCCGGCCCGATCGCGGCGCCGAGCCGCTCCTGCTCCTCGGCGATCTGGATCGAGTTGCGGCTGGTCGTGCCTTCCTCGATCAGGCTCAGCATCAGCGACTGGGTGCCGAGCGCGTCGGCCGGGTCGGCGGCGACCCCGGCGTCGAACTCGAGCGCCACGCGGACCACCGGCACCGCCGTCCGGCGGGCGTAGACGATGGGAATGCCGTTCGACAGCCGGGCGCGCTCGATGTCCGGGAAGTCGAGGTTGGAGATCTCGCCGACCTCGGGCATCGGGATTTTCTGGAAGGCGAGCGGCTCGGGCGCATTCTCCGCCGGAGCGGCGAAGGGCAAGGGCGCCATCGGCTTCTCGCCGGCCTCGGGCTGGCGGTAGTAACGCGGGCGCTGGCTTGCGGCGCCGCCGCGCGAGCCCTTCGCCTCCTCATAGGCCTTGCGTTCGCCCGGCTCGACCCGGAGCGCGTAGACCGGCCGGGTCAGCCATTTCTGCATCGCCGCCTTGACCGTCGCCGGAGTGACCCGGCCATAGGCGAGGAGCTGCTTCTTGTAGAAATCGGGATCGTCGGCATAGAGCGCGCCCTCGGCGAGGGCGACGGCCTTGCCGCCGAAGCCGCCGACCTGCTCGAGCCCGCGGATGCGGCCGGCGACGTCGGACATGACGACCCGCTGGACCTCGTCCTCGGTCGGGCCGTTGGCGATGAGGTCGGCGACGATCCGGTCGAGCCGGGCGCCGACCTTGTCGGCATCCTCCCCGGGCTTGACGTCGACCTGGATCTCGAACTGGCTGATCCGGTGGAAGGGCAGGATGTAGGCGCGGACTCCGACCGCCGTCTGATCCTTGCGCACAAGCTCGTTGTCCAGCCTCGAGCTGGCGAGGCCGCCGAGCACGCCGGCGGCGACGTCGAGCTGGACGACGGCATCGTCGAGCAGGCCGGGGACGATCCAGTTGCGGTAGAGCCGGGTGTTGGCGACCCGGTCCGTCATCACCTCGACCTTGGGCGCCGGCAGGGTCGGCACGTCGGCCTTGGCGGGATTGTTGACCGGACCGCGCGGGATCCCGCCGAAATGCTTCTCGACCAGAGGCCGCGCCTCGGCCGCCGAGACGTCGCCGGCGATGACGAGGACGGCGTTGTTCGGTCCGTACCTGGAGCGGAACCAGTTCTTGACGTCCTCGATCGTCGCCGCGTCGAGGTCGGCCATCGAGCCGATCGTCGAGTGGTGGTAAGGATGACCCTTGGGGAAGAGCGCCTCGAGCTGGGCATATTCGACGAGGCCGTAGGGCTCGTTGTCGCCCTGGCGCTTCTCGTTCTGGACGACGCCGATCTGGTTGGTCAGCTTCTCCTGGGTCACCGCGCCGAGCAGGTGCCCCATGCGGTCGCTTTCCATGAACAGGGCCCGTTCGAGCGCGCCCCTGGGCACCGTCTGGAAATAGTTGGTCCGGTCGTAGGAAGTGGTGCCGTTATAATCGGTGGCGCCGACCTGCTGGAGATATTCGAAGAAGTCGCCCGGCAAGTTTTCGGTGCCGTTGAACATCAGATGCTCGAACAGATGGGCGAAGCCGGTCTTGCCGGCGGGCTCGTCCTTGGAGCCGACATTGTACCAGATGCTGATCGCGACGACCGGCGCCTTGCGGTCCTCATGGACGACGACCTTGAGGCCGTTGGCGAGCGTGAACTGCTCGTAGGGAATGTCGACCTGGCGGACGAGCTGGGAGACGGGCACGGCCGCGCTCTTCGCGGCGG
>JBEVDE010000303.1:0-6197 GCA_040514175.1 Allosphingosinicella sp.
CTCGCTCACCGTCGAGCGGATCGCCGGCTGAGCCATCTCACAAGGCCGTTCCATGGCGGCGTCCAACCCTCTATCCCTCGGCCATGGCCACCCAGGCGAAGACCGGAACCGCACCGACCCCGATGATGGCGCAATATCTCGCGCTCAAGGCGGAGGCGGCCGAGTGCCTGCTCTTCTACCGGATGGGCGACTTCTTCGAATTGTTCTTCGATGACGCCAAGGCGGCAGCCGCCTGCCTCGACATCGCCTTGACCGCCCGCGGCGAGCATGAGGGCGAGCCGATCCCGATGTGCGGAGTGCCGATCCACGCCGCCGAGGCCTATCTGGCGCGGCTGATCCGCGGCGGCTTCCGGGTCGCCATCGCCGAGCAGATAGAGAATCCGGCGGAAGCGAAGAAGCGCGGCGCCAAGTCGGTGGTCAACCGGGCCATCGTCCGGGTCGTCACCGCGGGCACCCTCACCGAGGAGGCCCTGCTCGATTCCCGGGCGGCCAATTGGCTGGTGGCGGTGGCCAGGGTCGGCGAGCGCTTCGGCCTCGCCGCCGCCGACATTTCGACCGGACGCTTCGAGCTGGGCTCGATCGCCCCCGCCGCCCTCGACGCCGAGCTAGCCAGGCTCGGCGCCGCCGAGATCGTCGCCGCCGAGCCGCTCGCCAATGTCGCCGTCACCGAGCGCAAATGCGGCTTCGACAGCCTCGCGGCCGAGCGCCGGCTGAAGGAGAGGTTCGAGGTCGCCACGCTCGACGGCTTCGGCGCCTTCGACCGCGCCGGCCTGTGCGCCGCCGGCGGCCTGCTCGCCTATCTCGACGAGGTGGCGAAGGACTCGCTCCCCTTCCTGCGCCCGCCGGTCGCCCGCGCCCCGGGCGACCATATGATGATCGACGCGGCGACCCGCGAGAGCCTCGAGCTGACTCAGGCGGCCACCGGCGGACGGACTGGAAGCCTGCTCCATGCCGTCGACCGGACCGTCACCGGCGCCGGCGCCCGCTTGCTCGCCGCCGATCTCGGAGCGCCCCTGCTCGACCGGCCGGCAATCGAGGCCCGGCTCGATCTCGTCGCCCTGTTCGACGAGGATTCCGGGCTTCGCGAGACGCTTCGGCGCCAGCTCAAGGCGCTTCCCGATATCGGCCGGGCCCTCGGGCGCCTCGTCGCCGGGCGCGGCGGCCCGCGCGATCTCGGCCAGCTTCGCGACGGCCTCAACGAGACCCGCCGGCTCCACGCCCGACTCGCCGCCCTCCCCGAGCCGCCGGCCCTGCTGGCCTCGCTGCTTCCGGCGCTGACCGGCCATGGCGAGCTTACCGACCTGCTCGGCCGCGCCATCGTCCCCTCGCCGCCGATCGACCCGGCGCAGGGCGGCTATATCGCGGAAGGCTATGATGCGGGCCTGGACGATCTGCGCGCCACCGGCGGCGAGGGCCGGCGGGCGATTGCCGGACTCGAGGCCCGCTATCGCCAGCAGACCGGGATCGCGACCCTCAAGATCCGCCACAACGGCGTGCTCGGCTTCCATATCGAGGTTCCCGCCCGGCACGCCGACCCGCTCATGGCCGTGGAATCGGGCTTCACTCACCGCCAGACACTGGCCGGTGTGGTCCGTTTCAACGCGCCCGACCTGCACGAGCAGGCGCTTCGGGTCGGCCAGGCCGGCGCCCACGCCCTCGCCGCCGAAGCCGCCCACCTCGAGGAGCTCACGCAGGCGGCGCTCGCCCGGGCCGAGCCGATCGCAGCGGCCGCCGACGCCCTCGCCCGGCTCGACGCCGCCTCCGCTCTCGCCGAGCGCGCCGCCGAGGGCGGCTGGTCGCGCCCCCGTTTCGCCGATCACAATTGCTTCGAGATCGAGGGCGGGCGCCATCCGGTGGTCGAGGATTCGCTGCGCGTCTCGGGGACGCGCTTCGTCGCCAACGATTGCGGCCTCTCAGAGGACGAAAGGCTGTGGCTGGTCACCGGGCCGAACATGGGCGGCAAATCGACCTTCCTCCGCCAGAACGCGCTGATCGCCGTCCTCGCCCAGGCCGGATCCTACGTGCCCGCCGCGCGCGCCAGGCTCGGCCTCGTCGACCGGCTGTTCAGCCGGGTCGGCGCCTCGGACAATCTCGCCCGCGGCCGCTCCACCTTCATGGTCGAGATGGTCGAGACCGCCGCCATCCTTTCGCAGGCGACGACAAGAAGCTTCGTCATCCTCGACGAGGTCGGCCGCGGCACCTCCACCTATGACGGCCTCGCCATCGCCTGGGCGGTGACCGAGGCGATCCACGATCGCAACCGCTGCCGCTGCCTGTTCGCGACCCATTATCACGAGCTGACGAGGCTCGCCGAGCGGCTCGATGCTTTGTCCCTCCACCATGTCCGGGCGCGCGAGTGGAAGGGCGACCTCGTCCTCCTTCACGAAGTGGCGAAGGGCCCCGCCGACCGGAGCTACGGACTCGCCGTCGCCAAGCTCGCCGGCCTTCCCGCCCCGGTGCTGGCGCGGGCCCGCTCGGTCCTCGCCAAATTGGAGCAGGGCCGGGCCGCCACCGGCGGGATCGCCGCCGGCCTCGACGATCTGCCCTTGTTCGCGGCCTCGGCTCAGGCGGAGGAAGCCGCGCCCGATCCGCTCCAGGCGGCGCTCGGGCAGGTCGACGCCGATTCGCTCAGCCCGCGCGAGGCGCTGGAGCTGGTCTACCGGCTGAAGCGGCTCGCCGCCGGCGAGGACTGATGCCGACCCGCTTCGCTTCCGTCCCCGACAAGCGGTCGATCGTCGACCGCCGCGCCCTCGCGGACGCGCTGGCCGGGGCGCCCGGGGGCGGTGCCGCGATCCTCAAGCAGGCGCTGGCCGCGGGGCGGTCGGAAATCACCCGCCGCCTCGACGAGAAGCCCTATGCCGGAAGCGAGACCGCCGCCGCTTTCGCCTTCCTGACCGACCAGATCGTCCGCCTCGCCTACGACCACGCACTGGCCGGGCTCCCCGATCCCGAACCTTCGGACCGGCTGCTGCTGCTCGCCGTCGGCGGCTACGGCCGCGGCGAGATGGCGCTCCATTCCGACGTCGACATCGCCTTCGTCACGCCGGTGCAGCCGGGCGGCTGGGCGAAGCGGGCGGTGGAGGCGATCCTCTATCTGCTGTGGGACCTCGGCCTGAAGCTCGGCCCGTCGACCCGCTCGGTCGACGAGCTGATCGCGCTCGCCGCCACCGACCATACGGTCCGCACCGCCCTGCTCGAGGCGCGCTGGCTGTGGGGCGACGAGCCCTTGTTCGACGAGGTCCAGGCGCGCTTCTGGAAGGAGGTTGTCGCCGGCAAGGCGAAGAGTTTCGTCACCGAGAAGCTCGAGGAGAGGAACGCCCGCCACCGCCGGATGGGCGACAGCCGCTACGTCGTCGAGCCCAACGTCAAGGAGGGCAAGGGCGGCCTTCGCGACCTCCACACCCTCTTCTGGATCGGCAAATATGCCTATCAGGTGAGGACGGTGGCGGACCTCGTCGAGGTCGGCCTCCTCTCCTCGATCGAATTGCACCAGTTCCAGCGCGCCGAGCGCTTCCTCTGGGCGGTGCGCTGCCATCTCCATCTCGTCGCCGGTCGCGCCGAGGAGCGCCTGACCTTCGACTATCAGCGCGAGATCGCGGGCCGGATGCGCTACGCCGACCGGCCCGGCAAGTCGCCGGTCGAGCGCTTCATGCGCCATTATTTCCTGCACGCGAAGACGGTCGGCGACCTGACCGGGGTCTTCCTCGCCCATCTCGACGAGAAGTTCGCCAGGAAGGGCGGCCGCTTCGGCCTTCCGACGATCCGCCGCCGGCCGAGCAGGCTCGAAGGCTTCGTCCTCGACCGCGGCCGGCTCGCCTTGCCCCGCGAGGATTTCTTCCGGGAAGATCCGGTCCGGCTCCTCCAGCTCTTCGCGCTCGCCGACCTTTACACGCTGGAGATCCACCCGCTGGCGATGCGAGCCACGGCCCGCGACTCCAAGCTGGTCGACGAGGTGCGCGAAGACCCGCGCGCCAACGCTCTCTTCCTCGACGTGCTGACCAGCCCGCGCGATCCGGAGACGGTGCTGAGATGGATGAACGAGGCCGGCGTGTTCGGCCGCTTCGTCCCCGACTTCGGCCGGGTCGTCGCCCAGATGCAGTTCGACATGTACCATCATTATACGGTCGACGAGCACAGCATCCGGGCGATCGGACTGCTCTCGCGGATCGAGAAAGGGGAGCTGAAGTCGGACCATCCGCTCGCCACCGCGCTCTTCCGCCACATCGCCTCGCGCCGCGCCCTTTACGCGGCCGTCCTGCTCCACGACATCGCCAAGGGCCGCGGCGGCGACCACAGCCTGCTCGGCGCCGAGGTGGCGCGCGCGCTCTGTCCGAGGCTCGGCCTCACCGAGGCGGAGACCGAGACCGTCGCCTGGCTGGTGCGCTGGCACCTGCTGATGTCGGCGACCGCCTTCAAGCGCGACCTCGCCGATCCGCAGACGATCGCCGACTTCGCCCAGCGGGTGAAGAGCCCCGAGCGGCTGCGCCTGCTCTTCATCCTCACCGTCGTCGACATCCAGGCGGTCGGCCCGGGGGTCTGGAACGGCTGGAAGCGGCAGCTGCTTCGCGAATTGTTCGAGGCGGCGGAGGAGGCGCTTCGCCTCGGCCACAAGCAGAAGGGCCGAAGCGAGCGGATCGCCGCCACCCAGGCCGAGCTGGCGGCCCGGCTCGGCTGGGAGGACGCCCGCTTCGCCCGCCACGCCTGGCGCCTGCCGGACAGCTATTGGCTGGCCGAGCCGGCGGGCGTGCTCGAGAAGAACGCCGCCCTGATGGACCTGGCCGACCGGTCGCCGGAGAAGACCCGGCCGCTCGCCGCCTCGGTCGAGGAGGAGCGCGGCGCGACCCTGCTCAGCGTCTACGCCCGGGACCGGCCCGGCCTCTTCTACCATCTCAGCGCCGCGATCAGCCTCGCCGGCGCCAACATCATCGACGCCCGCATCCACACTACCCTCGACGGCATGGCGGTCGACAATTTCCTCGTCCAGGATTCGAAGGGGGGGCCGTTTGCCGACCGCCATTCGCTGAAGCGGCTCGAGGAGAATGTGCTTCGGGCGATCGACGGGCAGGAGCCGGCGATGGACCGGCTCGAGGCCAAGGCCCTGCCCCTGCTTCGCGCCGAGGCCTTCGCCATCCAGCCCGCCATCTTCGTCGATAACGAGGCGTCGAGCCGCTACACCGTCGTCGAGATCAACGCCCGCGACCGCGCCGCCTTGCTCAGCGGCCTCGCCCGGGCGCTCTACGAATCGAAAGCGGCGATCCACTCGGCCCATATCGCCACCTATGGCGAGCGCGCCGTCGACGTCTTCTACCTGACCGATCTTGCGGGCGAGAAGATCGCCAGCCCGGCCCGCCTGAAGGCGCTCCAGTCGAACCTCCTCAAGGCCGCCGCCGAGCCCGCTATCCTCCCCATGAGCAGCATGGGGAGGGCGACCACCCGAAGGGTGGCGGAGGGGTAAAAGGCTGCCAGCTCCGTCAAGCCCTTAGAAATTGGTGCCTGGCACCAATTTCGAAAGGAGAGGGCTTCGACAAGCTCAGCCTGGACGGAGACGAGGCGATCATGTCGCCGAACGTTCCAGCGTTCGGTGCCTGGTGCCGACTAACCCCGGTGCCAGTCCCGCTTAAGCCGGGCCGAGGCGGCGAGGTAGATGAGGGCGCTCAGGACGTAGAAGCCGAGCCCGTAGAGGATCGAATATTTGAGCGCATCCTCGCCATGGGCCTCGGTCATCCGATCCGACATGAAGCCCAGGAAGAAAATCCCGAAGCCGATCCCGATCAGATTGTTGATGAACAGGAAGCTGGCCGAGGCCGTCGCCCGCATGTTGGGCGGGACGATATGCTGGACCGCCGCGATCACCGGGCCGAGCCAGGCCAGGGCCAGCATCTGGCCGATCGCGAACAGGATCCAGCCGATGGTCAGCGACGGCGCGAACAGGCCGAAGGCGAAGATTGGCGCGGCGATCAGGAAGCAGACCGCCGGGACCAGGGCATAGGCGCCGGGATTGGCCGCGCCGACCCGGTCGCCGAACCAGCCGCCGAGCCAGGTTCCGGCGACTCCGCCGATCAGCACGATCGACCCGTAGAACCAGCCGACCTGGGCGAGCTCGAGCCCGAAGCTCCGGCTGAAGAAGCTCGGCAGCCAGAAGATCAGCCCGTAGCCGAGGATCGAGCCCGAGGCGGCGCCGAAGGAGAGCAGCCAGA
>JBEVDE010000340.1:0-5357 GCA_040514175.1 Allosphingosinicella sp.
GCAGGCACAGAATTGGTCGACGCTGATCCCGGCCTGGTTCAGCTGCGCGCGAGAGTTCGCGTCGCCATTGCGGCAGCCGATAAGCAGCAGCTGACGCAGCGCGCCGCGGTCCACCTGGCTGCTCTGATTCGCCTGATTGGTCTGATCGCCGCGATTGCAGCCGCCGAGGCCTGCCAGCAGGATGGCGCCGGCGGCGGTGATCAGGATCGTGCGCATTCTCGTCCCCTTTTGTGCGTCGTGCTGCTCGTCGGCCGGACAGGGGCACCTTCGAACGCGACGCGCAAAGCCGCGTGGTGGCCCGGATCCATCGTTCGGGCACACCGGGGCTGAGCGCGCCCCGGCTGCCTCAGGCGCTTATTCCGCTGTATTCCCCGCTGGAGCCGGCGGCGTCGCGCCGGGCGTCGCTCCGAGCTGCTGCTGGAGGCACTGCGCCATGGCCCGCTGGGCGGCCGGCGGCGGGCTGCTCTGGTTGCGCTCGGCCTTGAGCTGCTCGCTCGAGGTTTCGCGCATATAGCCATCGACCATGCAGTTGCAGAATCGGCTCGTGTCGACGCTGCCGGCACCTGGGGAGCGTTGGCCGCCCTGGACGCAGGCTTCCACGGCCTTGGTGCGGTAGCTTGTGCGGAAGGCGTCGTCGCCCTGGCCGCAGGCGGCAAGCCCGCTGAGGGCGAGGGTGGCAACGGCCGTGGTCAGGATCAAACGCATCGATTCCTCCCTGTTTGGCGACGCCCGGTACGGGGGCGCCGAATCGTCCGGCACCGATCATAGCAAATGGTGGCGCCCTGTCGCGCCCGGATGGGCAGGCGGCCATGAATGGGGTTGCGCCGCCGCGCCCGCACCGGCACAGCTTTGCCTGTCATGACCAGCACCGATTTCTCCCGCATCCGCCGCCTGCCGCCCTATGTCTTCGCCGAAGTGAACGCGATGAAGGCGGCCGCGCGCGCCCGGGGCGAGGATGTCGTCGATCTCGGCATGGGCAATCCGGACGGGGCGCCGCCCGCCCATGTCATCGACAAGCTGGCCGAGGTCGCGCGCAACCCCAGGGCGCATCGCTACTCGGCGTCGCGGGGGATCGCCGGGCTGAGGAAGGCGCAGGCGGCCTATTACGCCCGGCGCTTCGGGGTCGAGGTGGATCCGGAAACCGAGGTGATCGTCACTTTGGGCTCGAAGGAAGGGCTCGCCAATCTCGCCCAGGCGATCACCGCGCCGGGCGACGTCGTGCTCGCCCCCAACCCTTCCTATCCGATCCACCAGTTCGGCTTCATCATCGCCGGAGCCTCGATCCGCTCGATCCCGGCGGCGCCGGGGCCGGGATTCTTCGAGATGCTCGAGCGGGCGGTGCGCTTCACCGTGCCCAAGCCCAAGGTGCTGGTGATCGGCTATCCCTCCAATCCGACCGCCTACACCGCCGACCTGCCTTTCTACGAACAGGTGGTGGCGTTCGCCCGCGAGCATGATCTGTGGGTGATCAGCGACCTCGCTTATGCCGAAATCTATTTCGGCGACGTGCCGACTCCGTCGATCCTGCAGGTGCCCGGGGCGCGGGAGGTCGCGGTCGAGTTCACTTCCATGTCCAAGACCTATTCGATGGCGGGGTGGCGGATGGGGTTCGCGGTCGGCAATGCGGAGCTGGTCGGCGCGCTCGGGCGGGTGAAATCCTATCTCGATTACGGCGCCTTCACGCCGATCCAGGCGGCGGCGACGGCGGCGCTCAACGGACCGCAGGACATCGTCGAGGCCAATCGCCGGCTCTACAAGGCGCGGCGCGACTGCCTGGTCGAATGTTTCGGCCGGGCCGGCTGGGAGATCCCGCCGCCCGAAGCCAGCATGTTCGCCTGGGCGCCGATCCCGGAAACGTATCGCGCGCTGGGCTCGATGGAATTCGCCAAAAGGCTGCTCGCCGAGGCGCATGTCGCGGTGAGCCCAGGGGTGGGCTTCGGCGAGGAAGGCGAGGGGTTCGTCCGGATCGCCCTGGTCGAGAATGAGCAAAGGATCCGCCAGGCCGCGCGGGGGGTGAAGAAGTTCCTGGGTTAGAGGACAGGTACCGGTACCTGTCCCCGATGCCCGGATCAGGCGGACTCCGGGTTGTCCGAGACTGCCGCCGACGCCTCAGCCGCCGCCCCCGCTTCGGCCGCCGCCGCCTCGGCCGCCGCCGCATTCTCGGGTTTGAACACCGAGCGGTCGGAGAGCCAGCCGGCGGCCTGGTCGGAGAACATTCCGGCGAGGATGCCGATACCGCCGTAGGCGATGAGATTCTGGGCGCTTCCGCTCGCATTGGGGCCGGCGAGGACGGCGACCCCGCTGAACATGAGGACGAAGACGCCGAGCGCGATCAGCCCGCCCAGGAGGATCCGGCCGAAATAGGATTTGGTCCGGGTGAATTTGTAGCGATTGTCCGGATAGACGAAGAGGATGAGGGTGATCAGGAGGGCCCCGAACAGGCCGGAAACCGAGGCGAGGATGATCCCGGTCAGCGCCGGCGGCACGTAGACGAGCTGCTTGGCGAGCGGCCACTGGCTATCCTCGAACACCTTCAGCACGGCGATGATGTCGCCCGAGCGGGCGGCGGCCTCGGTCTGCTTGTTGATGTCGTTGCGCTGGGCCTGGAGCAGGTCGAGCCGGTCCTGGACGTCGTCGGCGTCGCGCTTCAGGCCGGCGGAATCGTCCAGCGCCTTCTGGACGGAGCGCTGGCCGGAGAGGACGTCGGCGGCGATGGGCGGAATGGCGGGGGTGGCCTCGCCGCGCTCGGCCGCGCAATGCTGGGTCGCCACCGCCATCGAGACCAGCTCCTCCGGGGTCGGCGGCGTATCCGGTGCGGGCGGGGCCGGGCAGCCGGCGGTGGTGAGACGCTCGAGATCCTCGGCGAGGTCGGCGGCCTCTGACGCGACGGTCCGGTTCGCCGACTGAAGGCGGTCGTTGGCGGCGCGAAGCTGGGCGGTCGACTGCTTGATCGACTCGCTATTCTCGCCGACCACGTTCTTCAGGCTCTCCCGGCCGAAATAATAGCGGACGGCGACGCTGTAATCGTAGCCGACCGCCTCCTTGGTGAGGGCGTCGTCGACCTTCTGCTGGGCGGTGGCGACGAGCAGGACGACGATGAAGACGTAGGTGACGGCGACGGCGACGAGCGTTCGCGCGGTCCAGTGCCCGAACCTCTTCGCCATGGCGAGGCGGTTCGCCGGCTCTGCCTGTGCGGTGGCCATGTATCTTCTCCCCCCTCGGAGCTGCGGCCATAACCCTAAATCGCTTACGAACCTTTGTCGCCCGCGAATTCCTCCCCGGCATTTGCCGGGGAGGGGGACCGCGCGAAGCGCGGTGGAGGGGTTCTTCGGACTCAGCAAGGCGCCTCCACCATGCTTCGCATGGTCCCCCTCCCCGAGAAATCTCGGGGAGGATTTTGCGCCTCAATCGTCCTTGCCGAGGACGTGGCGGACGATCTTGATCGTGGTCGTCACCGCCTTGAAGGCGTCGATCCCCGGCCCGCGCCGGCAGCCGATGACGCAGGTGTCGTAGCTCGTCTGAGCGCGCGCGAGCTCGCCGGGGAGGAGATTCTCGGGCTCGCCCGGGAGACGCTCGACGGGGAACGGGAGACGGTTGGGGTCGGGGCCCCGGCGGCCGCAGACGACGATGTCGCCGGTCTCGCGGTCGCGGCGGCAGGGGGCGGTTCCGACCGCCTCGCGGACCTGGTCCTGCTGGATCTCGGCCGCCCGCTCGGCGGTCATCGGCGTCCCGGGAGCGGCCAGGGCCGGGCCGGCGGCGGCGGCGCACAAGGCGGCGAGCAGGGCCCGGCGCGCGCTCACTCCTCGTCCTCGATCGCCGCCTTGACCACGGTCTGGACGATGAAGAGCGCGATTCCGAGAATCGGGAGTCCGCCGCTGCAATGCGGATTGCGGCCGACGGCGGTGCATTGCTCGGCGCTGAGCGCGAGGGTGGCGGCAGGATCGACGGGCTCGCCGGCGGTGCGGGCGCCTGGCTCGGGCGGGACGGGCAGTGGAAGCCAGTTGGGATCGGGCCCCTGGCGGCCGCAGACGACGATCTCGGCGGAATCGCGGTCGCAGACCAGGCCGAGCCCGGAGCGGAGCGAAGCCTGCTGGCGGGCGAGCGCCTCGTCGGCGCCCAGCGGCGGCGCGGCGGCCGCCGGGGCCGCGGCCAAAGACGCGGCGGCTGCAATCGCCAGTCCGAGCTTCGCCATCGCCTCGCCTCCCGGTTCGCCGCCAAGCTGTTGAAAGAAAACGGCCGAAATATGACCCGCTCGCCCTGCCCTCGACTTTGGCGGGGGGCTCTCGTATCGCCCGGCACGAATTCAATCGAAGGAATGACGACAAGATGGTGAGCGCAAGCCACGTTCTCGACCGCGTGCTGGTCCTGGAGATGGTCAGGGTGACCGAAGCGGCGGCGGTCGCCGCTTCGAAGCTGATCGGCCGAGGCGACGAGAAAGCGGCCGACCATGCCGCGGTCGAGGCGATGCGCGCCGCCCTCAACACGCTCGAGATGGACGGCACGGTGGTGATCGGCGAGGGCGAACGCGACGAGGCGCCGATGCTGTTCATCGGCGAGAAGGTCGGCAGCGCGCAAGGCACCGGTCCCCGGATCGACATCGCGCTCGATCCGCTCGAAGGCACGACGATCACCGCCAAGGCCGGGCCGAACGCGCTGGCGGTCCTGGCGATTGCCGAGGAGGGCTGCCTGCTCAACGCTCCCGACGTCTACATGGACAAGCTCGCGGTCGGCCCCGGCTACCCGCAGGGGGTGATCGATCTCGACCGCACCGTGCGCGAGAACGTCGCCGCTGTCGCCGCGGCGAAGGGGGTCCTTCCCGACGAGCTGATTGTCTGCGTGCTCGACCGGCCGCGTCACGCGGGGCTGATCGCCGAGCTGCGGGCGATCGGCTGCGGCATCCAGCTGATCCCCGACGGCGACGTCGCCGGGGTGATCGCGACGACCGACGAGGACACCGGGATCGACCTCTACATGGGCTCCGGGGGGGCACCCGAGGGCGTTCTCGCGGCCGCCGCGCTGCGCTGCGTCGGCGGCCAGTTCAAGGGCCGGCTGCTGTTCCGCAACGACGACGAGAAGGCGCGCGCCGCCAAGTGGGGCGTCACCGATCTCGACAAGATCTACGAGTTGCAGGATCTGGTGAAGGGCGATGCGATCTTCGCGGCGACCGGCGTGACCGACGGCGCGCTGCTGGATGGCGTGAAGGTGCGCAAGAGCTGCATCACCACCGAGAGCGTGGTGATGCGCGCGAGCTCGGGCACGGTGCGCTGGGTGAAGGGCGAGCACCGGCTCGATTGAGCGGTTCCGGGGGCGACGAAATCGTCTTTGCCGCGCCGTGATTGACAGGCGCGCGCCGCCAA
>JBEVDE010000343.1:0-9102 GCA_040514175.1 Allosphingosinicella sp.
TTGGCGGCGCGCGCCGCCTCGCGCTCGGCGACCGCCCGATCCTTCTCCGCCTGCTTCGCCTCGGCGGCGTCGAGCTTCGCTTCCTCCTCTTTCGCCTTCGCCTCGGCGGCCGCGGCCTGCGCCTCGCCGGACTTGGCGACGAGCAGCTCCTCCGCGGATTCGCGGTCGATCGGCGTGTCATATTTGGACCCGATCGAATCGGTCTGGACGAGCACGGCGCGCTCCTGGGGCGTCACCGGGCCGACGCGCGAGCCGGGCACCCGGATCAGGGTCCGCTCGACCGGCGAAGGCGAGCCGTCCGGCTGGAGCAGTGAGACCAGGGCCTCTCCGACCTTGAGCTCGGTGATCGCGGTGGCGACGTCGAGATTGGGATTGGCGCGGAAGGTCTCGGCGGCGGAGCGCACCGCTTTCTCGTCGCGCGGCGTGAAGGCGCGAAGCGCATGCTGGATGCGGTTGCCGAGCTGGCCGGCGACCGCGTCGGGAATGTCGATCGGATTCTGGGTGATGAAATAGACGCCGACGCCCTTGGAGCGGATCAGCCGGACGACCTGCTCGATCTTCTCGAGCAGGGCCGGCGGGGCGCTAGTGAAGAGCAGATGGGCCTCGTCGAAGAAGAAGACGAGCTTGGGCTTGTCGGGATCGCCGACCTCGGGGAGCTGCTCGAAAAGCTCCGAGAGGAGCCAGAGCAGGAAGGTCGAGTAGAGTTTCGGCGAGGCCATCAGCTTGTCGGCGGCGAGGATGTTGACGACGCCGCGGCCGCTGTCGTCGAGGCGGAGGAAATCGTCGATGTCGAGCGCCGGCTCGCCGAAGAACAGGTCGCCGCCCTGCGAGCGCAGCTGGAGGAGCGAGCGCTGGATGGTGCCGACGCTGGCCTTGGCGACGTTGCCGTAGGTCACGGTGAGCTCGTCGGCGCGGTTGGCGCAGTCGGCGAGCATCGCCTGGAGGTCGTCGAGGTCGAGAAGCAGCAGCCCGTCCTTGTCGGCGACGTGGAAGACGATGGTCAGGACGCCTTCCTGGACCTCGTTCAGGTCCATCAGCCGGGCGAGCATGAGCGGCCCCATTTCGGAGACGGTGGTGCGCACAGGATGACCCTGCTGGCCGAGCAGGTCCCAGAATTGGACGGGGTTTTCGCGATAGGCCCAGGCGGAATCGCCGACCTCGGCGGCCCGGGCGGCGAAGATTTCGTGAAGCTTGCCCATCGGCGATCCCGCCATCGCGATCCCGCCCAGATCGCCCTTCACGTCGGCGACGAAGACCGGCACCCCGGCGGCCGAGAAGCCCTCGACGAGGCCCTGGAGGGTCACCGTCTTGCCGGTCCCGGTCGCGCCCGCGATCAGGCCGTGGCGATTGGCCCGCTTGAGCATGAGCCGCTGCGGCTGCCCGCCGCCCAGGCCGATGAAGATTCCGTCGTCGTCCATGGCTCACGCTCCCTGGCTACGGCCGCCCTATCCCCGATGTGAGGCAAGCGGAAGGGAGCTGGCAACGGAAATCCTCCCCGGCATTCGCCGGGGAGGGGGACCAGGCGAAGCCTGGTGGAGGGGTGACTGGCGAGGCCTCGGCTGCTACCCCTCCACCACACTTCGTGTGGTCCCCCTCCCCACCGCTTCGCGGCGGGGAGGCAAATCCGCTACCGACCCGCCAAAGCGATTCCGTAATAAGTCGGCGGCGTGTTGGCGCGGCGGACCAGCAGAAGCACGGTCTTGCGGCCGGCCGAGCGCGCCGCGGCGACGGCGGCGGCCGCCTCTTCCGGAGTGCGGGTCGCGCGCTGGTTGATCGACAGGATGATGTCGCCCGGCTGGATGCCCTTGGCGGCGGCGTCGCTGCCCGGACTGACCGAGGCGATGACGACGCCCTTGGCGTTGACGTCGTTCAGCCGCAATGTGCGCGCAATCTCGGGCGTCAGCGACTGAACCACGACTCCGAGGCTTTCGCGGGTCGAGCGCTGGCCGCTCGACTGCTGGGCCTCGGCCGGCTCGCGCACCGGAGTCTCTTCCTCGATGCCGTTGAGCCGCGCCAGCTCCTCCTCGGTCGGACGCTCGCCGATGGCGACGTTGACCGTCTGCCGCCGGCCGTCGCGGACGATCTCGATCGGCGTGCGCGAGCCGATCGGAGTGCGCGAGACCAGATATGCGAGCGATTCGTCGGGCGTAACCGGCCGTCCGCCGACGCTGACGACGACGTCGCCCTGCTGGATCCCGGCGCGGGCCGCCGGGCCGCCCGCGGTGACGCTTCGGATGAGCTCGCCCTGATTCTTGGGGATGCCGAGCGAGGCGGCGATATCCTCGTCCAGAGCCTGCAGGCTGACGCCGATATAGCCGCGTTGCGGGCGCTGGCCCTTGCGCAGGGAATCGATGATCGGGGAAACCTGCTCGGCGGGAATCGCGAAGCCGATGCCGACGTTGCCGCCGGTGGGCGAGATGAGCGCGGTGTTGATGCCGACGACGTTGCCGTTCAGGTCGAACATCGGGCCGCCCGAATTGCCCATGTTGATCGAGGCGTCGGTCTGGATGTAGCGGTCGTAGGTGCCGGCGCCGATGTTGCGGTGGAGCGCCGAGACGATGCCGGCGGTGACGGTGCCGCCGAGGCCGAACGGGTTGCCGATCGCCACCACCCAGTCGCCGACCCGGACCTGCTTGGAATCGCCGAACCGGACGAAGGGCAGATTGTCGCCCTTGATCTTCAGCAAAGCGAGGTCGGAGGCGGTGTCGCGGCCGACCAGGGTCGCCTCATATTCGCGGCGGTCCGACAGGGTCACGGTGATCTGCTCGACGGTGGCGCCGGTGCGGGCCGGCGAGACGACATGGTTGTTGGTGACGACATAGCCGTCGGCCGAGATGATGAAGCCGGAGCCGAGCGAGCCGCCGCGCTGGGTCACCGGAGCATCGTCGCCGCCGTCGGGGACGGGCACTCCGAACTGGCGGAAGAAATCCTCGAAGCCGGGAGGAACCTGGCGGCTCCGGCTGACCTGGAGCGACTGTTTGGTCGAGATGTTGACGACGGCGGGCTGAAGCCGTGCCGCGAGATCGGCGAAGCTCATCGGAGCGCCGGAGCGCGGCGCGGAGGCCGACATCGCTCCGGGATCGTTCTGGGCGGTCTGGGCACCGACGGGCCCCACCGTCAGCGTGGCGGCGGCTCCGCCCAGAAGAATGGCGGCCGAGATGCCATAGACGTAACGCACGATTGCATTCTCCTCATTTGCTTCGACCCGGACGGGCAGATCCGGCCTTGCCCCGATCGATTACACTTGTACTTGGTGCCGCTGAACCGAATTTGAATAGGCGTTGCTCGCTATAGTTGCACCCTGACGCTTCGAAGGCCTGCTCCCCGGCGAAGGCCGGGATCCAGCGGCACCGGCGGTACGACTGGATCCCGGCCTTCGCCGGGAAGCGGTCAAGCCGCACCTTCCCTATCGGTTCTTGCCCTTGAACTCCTGCAGATATTGGTTGTCCGGCGACAGGATGATGCTCGAGCGGCCCTGGTTCTCGCCCGGCGCGAAGGTCGTCTCGTAGCTCTGCATCGCCCGGTAGAAAGCGTAGAAATCCGGATCCTTGCCATAGGCTTCGGCATAGGTGCTCGCCGCTTCCGCATCCGCCTCGGCCTTGATGATCTGGGCCTGCTTGTAGCCCTGCGCCCGGATCGCCCCGGCCTCCTGCTGGCGGGCGGTGCGCATCCGCTCATAGGCCGAATCGAGCGGAGTGCCCTCCGGCAGATCGGCGCGCTTGATCCTGACGTCGACGATCTGGGCGCCATATTGGCGCGCGACCCGGTCCAGCGCCCGCTCGATATTCTCCATCAGCTGGCCGCGCTCCGGGCTGAGCAGGGCGGCGAAGGGCCGCTTGCCGAGCTCGTTGCGGATCGCCGAACCGAGGATCGGCTTGAGTTGGTCGCTGACCCGGTCCTCGGTCCGGGCCGAAACGTACATCTGCAGCGGATCGACGATCCGGTAGCGGGCGAAGGCGTCGACCTGGAGCCGGAGCTGGTCGGTCGAGAGGACCTGCTGGCGCTCCATCTTGATGCTGAGGATGCGCTTATCGATCCAGACGACCTGCTCCATGAACGGCCAGCGCGCGATCAGGCCGGCCCCGGTGCGGCCGAAATCCACCCCGGGGTGATAAGCGTTGATCACCCTCTTGGGCTGCCCGAAACGGACCACCACCGCCTGCTTCGTCTCGGGGACGGTGGCGAAGGTGCTTCCGGCGACGACGAGCAAAGCGATCGCAAGGAAGGCGATGACGATGGGATTGCGAAGCGCGGGGCTCATCGAGCGGCTCCTTCCTGCGCCTGGCGCTGGACCTGGGGCAGCGGCAGATAGGGTGTCACTCCGGGGGTCTCGACGACGGTCTTGTCGACCTTCGAAAGGACCCGCTCCATCGTCTCGTAATACATGCGGCGGCGGGTCACTTCCGGGGCCAGCTTATACTGGGCGTAAACCTTGTCGAACGAGGCGGCGTCGCCCTGCGCCCGGGCGGTCTGCTGCTGGGCGTAGGCGCGCGCCTGGTTGATGTAGGATTGCGCTTCCTGCTGGGCCGCGGACACTTCCTTGAAGGCGTTGTTCACGGCCGCGGGCGGATCCGACTGCTTGATCGCGATGCCTTCGATGCGGACGCCGGCGCCGTAGCGGTCGAGCACCTGCTGCATGACGATCGAGACCCTCTGCTCGATGTCGCTCCGGCCGGCGCCGATCGCGTCGTCGAGCGAGACGGTGGCGAGGACGGCGCGCATCGCGCTCTCGGCGACCTCGCCGATCGTCGATTCCGGATCGTTGATCTGGAACAGATAGAGGTGCGGGTCGCGGATCGTCCAGCGCACCGAATAAGCGAGGTCGATGATGTTCTGGTCGCCGGTGAGGATCAGATTTTCCTGCGACGCGTCGGGGGAGCCGATGTCCCTGGTGCGAATCTGGCCGACGTCGACCTTCTGAAGCCGCTCGATCGGCAGCGGCAGGGTCATGGCGATGCCGCTGTTCACCGTCCGGCTGTACTTGCCGAACAGTGTGACGACCCCGCGCTCCTGGGGACCGACGAGGTGGAAGCAGGTGAAGAGCAGCCACAGAAGCAGGAACACGCCGAGGCCGTAGAGCCAATAGGGCCGCCCCTCCTGGTGCGGGAAGCGGCCGCCGAATCTCTCGCGGCTGCGCCTCAGGAAGTCGTCGATCGAGCTGACGTTGGTGCCCGCTCCCGGGGTCCGCCGCTTGCGCGGAGGCTGCCCCCAGGGATTGCGCGGTCCGCCGCCGCCGCCGTCCCCGGAGCCGCCGTCGCCCGAGGGACCCCAGGGCCCGCCGCGATTTTCATTCAACACGGCGCCGAGACGCGCGCCCCACCCGAAACATCTTGCCATACGCCTTTATAGGTAGCGCCCGGGCGGAAAAACAGTGGCAAGCCGTCCTCCACCCCCTATCTGCGGCGGATGAGCGACGAGACGAACCCTCTTGCCACCGCCCTGGCCTCCGTCGCGGAGGCCGGCGGCCGAATCGCCGCGCCGCGGCTGAAGGACGGAATCGCCAGCCTCGTGCTCGACGTCGGCGGCCTCTCCTCGGAGCAGCGCGCCGCCCTCGAGCGCCGGATCCGGGCCGCTCTGGTCGGCGTTCCGGGAGTGCGCGACGTCCGCATCGCGATGACGGCGGACAAGGTGGAGCGCACCATCGTCGCGGTCGGCAGCGGCAAGGGCGGAGTCGGCAAATCGACGGTGGCGGCCAACCTCGCCGTCGCCCTCGCCCGCGCCGGCCGCCGGGTCGGACTGGTCGACGCCGACATATATGGGCCCTCCTTGCCCCGGATCATGGGCAATTCGGACCGTCCCGAGCTCAACGAGAAAAGGATCGTTCCGGTCGACGCTTTCGGGGTCAAGATGCTGTCGATCGGCCAGCTGGTCGAGCCCGGCACGGCGCTGGCCTGGCGCGGCCCGATGATCGCCAGCGCGCTCGGCCAGCTGATGGAGGGGGATTGGGACGATCGCGAGCTGATGATCGTCGACCTTCCGCCCGGCACCGGCGACATCCAGATGTCGCTGATCCAGAAATGGAAGCCGGCCGGAGCGGTGATCGTCTCGACCCCGCAGGACCTCGCCCTGATCGACGCCACAAGGGCGATCGACCTGTTCCGCAAGATGGACGTGCCCCTGCTCGGCCTCGTCGAGAACATGTCCGGCTACGCCTGCCCCCATTGCGGCGAGGTTTCGGACCCGTTCGGCGCGGGGGGCGCGGAGGCGGCGGCGAAGGTGATGTCAATTCCGTTCCTGGGACGGATTCCGCTTACCCTGTCGATCCGGCGGGATTCGGACGCGGGAATCCCGCCGGCCGCGGGCGAAGGGCCGGAGGCGGACGCGTTCGCCGCGATCGCGGCCAGGCTGGCGGAGAGAATATTCGTCGATTAGCGATGATTGCCTGCGTCCTGTCCACCTGTTATAGCAATATAGTGCCGAGATCACGTACGACTCCGCCAGCCACGCCGGGCAGGTTCGAGGACTGGGTACGATTGTTCGTTTCAGTTGGGCTCGCGGCGTTTATCACGAGCGGCGCCGGCCTCCTGCAGGAGGCGTTGGCGTCCCGGCAACAGAGCTGCTCGCTGTCGCAGCAGATTGTGGGAGACGAAACGGCCAATCCGGAGTTAAGCTTGCGTGATCGACGGGTTCTCGTAGCGCAGGCCAATTCGAAGCTGCGGCAGTGCCTGGGAGAGAAAAAATGACCGCTTTCTGGCTCATTCTGATGTTCATTGGCGTGACCATGCTCACTTACGGTCTGCTCCTTCGCCGCGATTCCAAAACTCCGGCCGAATAGCTTCGATGCCCCTCACTCGCGACGAAGACATTTTCGACCTCCTCGCTTCGACCCGCACCATCGCCCTCGTCGGCGCTTCGGTCCGGCCCGACCGGCCGAGCTACGGAGTCATGAAGTTCCTCCAGGACCATGGCTATCGGGTCATCCCGGTGAACCCGCAGATCACCGGCGAGCATGTCCATGGCGAATATGTCTGGCGCGAGCTCGCCCAGATCGGCGAGCCGATCGACATGGTCGACATCTTCCGCCGCCCGCAGGCCGCCGGCGAGGCGGTCGACGAAGCGATCGCGGCCGGCGCCAAATCGGTCTGGCTGCAGATCGGCGTGATCAACGAGGAGGCCGCCGCCCGGGCCGAAGCCGCCGGCCTCAAGGTGGTGATGAACCGCTGCCCGAAGATCGACATCCCGCGGCTGAGGGTGCCGCGGGTGAGCTGAAGCCGCCATCGCGGCGCAAGCCGGGACCTGCGGTAGAGGATGGCGCCTTAATGCCCCGCGGTCACGGCCTTCGCCGGGATGACGGCCCGTCGCGCGGCGAAGCGCGCCCCGTCCAGCTGCGACCTCGATCCCCCGAGCAGCCTGACCCGGCGGTTCGGGAAATCGACCGAGACCCGGTCGAACAGGCGCAGGGCGTCCATGCCGAGGAGCAGCGCCGGCCGATCCGTAAGGCCGAGCTTGGCGAAGGGATGGACGTCGGCGAAGGCGACCGGCATGTCGTTGATGTCGATGCCGCCGAGGCGAATCCGCTTCACCACCGTCTGATCGGCCGGCATCTGGCCGCCGGTGACGCTCTGCAGCGTGATCGGATAGGTCGTCCGAAGCCGGCCCTTCTTCTCGAGCTTGCGGCGGAGCACGTTGTTGGCGACGGTCGTCTGGGCGCCCGTGTCGAGGATCACCCAGACCTTCTGGCCTTCGACCGAGGCGTCGACCAGAACGAGGTGGCCGAGCCGGTTGCGGGCGGTGACGACGATCGTGTCGGCCGGCCAGTATTCCTCCTGCCTCTGGCTGTTCATCACCGTCATCTGCTGCCGGACGAAATCGAAGGAGACCCTCTGGGTCTGAAGCGAATCGACGCCCAATATGCCTTCGGCGCCGATGTAGCGCCGCTGAAGCGCCGGGGCGTGGATGTCGCGAACGCTCCTGCCGCCCACCTGAAGCGTCGGGATGAGCACGGTCTGGATCTGGCTGACCTCGGTCATACTGTGCAGCCGGGCCCGGTTGCCGAGGCCGAGCCGGAGGTCGCGGGCCAGCTCCTCGGCGATCGAGGTCCGCTCGGCGCCCGTATCGACGACGAAATCGTAGGGGCCGTTCTTGCCGATATTGACCGGCACGGTCATCCGCGCCCAGCGGTCAGCGTCGGTCCCGAGGACGATTCCGCCCTCGTCGGACTCGGGCGGCGGCGGCGCCTGTCCGCTGAGCGGGGCGACTCCGCTCAAGGCGGTGGCGGCAAGGGCCAGGACGAGCAGCCGACGCTTCATGAATATTCTCCCTCGCCCCTCCATAGCAGGTGAAGGGTCCGAACAGAAACGGGTGCGGCGAAAGGACCGCCGGCCGCGACGAACCCCCTGGCTAGACCAGGTCCATCGCCCGTTCGCGAAGCCTTTCGACCGCGTCGGAGTGGATCGCGGGAGTCGCGACGAGGACCCCGAACGCCTCGCCCCGGGCGGTGTTGAAGGCGAGCGGCTGGCCGAGCGCGCCGCTCACCGCAGCGCCGGCCTCGGCGGCGATCAGGGCGGCGGCGGCGATGTCCCACTCGAAGCCCCATCGCAAGGTCGCGACGAGATCCGCCTCGCCCGCCGCGACCAGGGCGATGCGCAGCGCGATCGAATTGGGCTTGGCGATGGCGACGAGATCGAGATCGGGCCCGGACAATTGGTCCGCCGGAACCCGCGCCCCGGCCAGGTCCCGCCGGCCGCTGACCCTGAGCCGCTCGCCGTTCCGCCGGGCGCCGCCGCCCTTCTCGGCCGTCCAATGCTCGCGCCGCGCCGGAGCGTCGAGCACTCCGATCAGCGGCGCCCGCTCCTCGACCAGGGCCACCGACACGCACCAGCCCGGACGGCCGCGCAGAAAGTCGCGGGTGCCGTCGATCGGATCGACCACCCAGAGCCGCTTGCGCTCCATCCGGTCGGAAACGTCGAGACTCTCCTCCGACAGCCAGCCCGCCTCCGGATCGAGCGCGGTCAGCCGTTCGCGAAGAAAGGCGTCGACCTCCAGGTCGACGGCGCAGACGGGATTTCCGGGCGCCTTCTCCCACCGCTCGAAATCGCCGCCGCAGCGGCGGGCGGCGATCGCTCCCGCGTCGCGCACGATCGCCGAGACGGCCTCAAGCAC
>JBEVDE010000357.1:0-12272 GCA_040514175.1 Allosphingosinicella sp.
GACTCCGCAGAACCCCTCCACCGCGCTTCGCGCGGTCCCCCTCCCCCGGAAATCCGGGGGAGGATTTAGGTCTGCCTAGCCGCCATCTTCCTTCATTATCTTGTCGACCTGGCCGGTCGTCACCGAATGGTAGAGCGGGCGGGCTCGGCCGTAGAGGCGCTGGGCGATCGGGCGGCCCCATTCGCCCTCTCCCCACAAAGTCCTGAAGACCGGCGCGACGAACTTGCCGCGCCCCATCGACAGGAGGAAGCGCTCGGCAGCCGGAACGGCCGGCTGGTAGCGGTTGGCGAGGGCGAGCTGAAGCCACGCCGAAAGCACCTCGGCATTGCCGCTGCCCGACAGGCCCAGCGCCCGGTCGAGCTCAGCCAGTCTCGGCTGCGAGAGCTCTCGCGGAAGGCCGTTGAGGAAGCGCAGCCGCTCCGCCGTCGTCCAGCGCGCCCACAAGGGCGCCGGAGCCGCGCCGCCGGCCTTGAAGGCGCCGAGGGCCAGATCGACCGGAGCGAAGGCCTTCGGATCGGGGCGCACGGCATTGGCGGGAAGACCGGGCCTGTAGACCCATTCGTCCAGCTTCAGCTTCTCCTCGAGCGCCTTGTCGCCCTTGACGAGGTTGGCGCGCAAATCGGCGAGGAAGCGGGCCGAGGTCATCGGCTGGAAGGCGTGGCGGTCGAAATAGGAGCGGAGCCAGGCGTCGAACCGCTCGCGTCCGACGGTCCGCTCCATCGTCCTCAGGAACAGGGCGCCCTTGTCGTAGACGATTCCGCTCGAGCCGCCCTCGACCGTCTCGTCGGGATTGTGGAGCCGGGTTCCGGGCGCGGCGGCGCCGAGCTCGGTGAAGGCGCTCTCCATGTCGGCGAACGACAGGGCCGCTTCCTGGCCGGCGCGGCCCGGGCCGTAGAGCGCCTCCATGATCCTGTTCTCGAAATAGGAGGTGAAGCCCTCGTTCAGCCAGCTGTCCGGCCAGACCGCGTTGGTGACGAGATTGCCCGACCAGCTGTGCGCGAGCTCGTGAGCGACCAGCCCCACCAGGCTCCGGTCGCCGGCGAGGAAGGTCGGGGTGAGGAAGGTGAGGGTCGGATTCTCCATCCCGCCATAAGGGAAAGCCGGCGGAAGCACGATCATGTCGTAGCGGCCCCAGCGGTAGGGGCCGTAGAGCTTCTCGGCCGCGGCGACCATCTTCTCGGTGTCGACCAGCTCGGCGGCGGCGGCCCCGATCGTCGCCGGTTCGGCATAGACTCCGGTGCGCGGGCCGAGGCTCTGGAAGGCGATGTCGCCGGCGGCGAGCGCGATCAGATAGGGCGCCACCGGCTTGTCCATCCGGAAGCGGAAGGCGCGGCCGCCGCCCTCGGCCGGCTCGCCTTCGGGAGTCAGACGCTCGCCGCTCATCACCGCCCTGAGCGGCCCGGGGACGACGATCCGGGCCTCCCAGGTCTGACGGATGCCGGGACTGTCCTGGGTCGGTATCCAGGTCCGGTTGAGGATCGCCTGGCCCTGGCTGAACAGGAAGGGGTGGATCTTGCCGGCGGTCTGCTCGGGGGTCAGCCATTGCAGGGCTTCGGCGTCTGGGGCGCTCTTATAGGCGATGCGGATTCGTTTCGCGCCCTGGAGCTCGATGGTGAGCGGCGCCCCGCGCTCGGGATCGGCCCGGCCCACGGAGTAGCTCAGCCTGCGGCCGTTGCCGTCGGTGACCTCGCCGAGCTCGAGCCCCTTGCTGTCGAGAACGATCGCCTTGGCGCCCGGCCTGGCCTGAACGTCGAGGGTGGCGGTGCCGCCGATCCTTTTAGCCGCGAAATCGGCCTTGAGGTCGAGCGCGACGTGGGTCACCCGCGCTTCGAGCGGCCGGGCGTAGCTTTGCGAGTCTTTGGCCTCGGGCGTGTCGAGGATCGGCGCCACCTGCCGCTCCCCAGCCGCGGCCTCCTGCGGGTTCGAGGCGCCCGGATCCGCCGCGGGCGAGCAGGCGGCGAAAAAGGCGAGAAAAGCGAAGGGCAACAGGCGCAAGGCGCGACTCCTATCTTCAAACCAGGCCGGGCGGCTACTCCACCAGCCCGATACCGATGTCCACTATCGCCTCCGCCGCGAGACCGACCGCGAGACCGGCGCCGACGTCGCTCGGATAATGGGCGCAGCGCGGGATCTGGGCCAGAGCGAGCGCTCCGCCGGCGGCATAGGCCGCGGCCGCATATTCCGGATAATCCCGAGCGAAGGCCCGGGCGACGGCCGCGGCGCCGGCGCTGTGGCCGGACGGGAAGCTGGTCTCCTCCTTGGCGGTGTTCCTGCCGGGTTTAGGAACATGATCCTTGCCGCGCTCGCCTTTGGAGCGCGGGCGGGTGCGGTCGACCCTTTCCTTGACGAAATCCTTGGCGAGCGTCGCCAGGGTGTGGGCGACCAGCATCCTCACCCCGGCGCGGGCGAGGCGCCGGTTGCCGCCGGCCACGCCGGCCGCGATCATCGCAGCGCAAAGGGTGCGAAGCGGCGGCTGGTCGCCCAGCGAGGCGAAACGGCCGAGCGCTTCCATCGCCGGCGAGCCCTGATAGGGAAGCGCCGCTTCCGCCGCGGCTTCGTCGGCCGCGAGCACCGCCCGGCTCGCTTTCCCCTTAGCCACGGGCGAACACCGAGCTCTCGAAACGGGCGAGGAGGTCGCCAGGGCCGTCGTAAAGCTCGCAGGCGCCGGCCTCGGCCAGCGCCTCGTCGGGGAAGCCGCCGGAACGGAAGCCGATTGTTCGAAGGCCGAGCTTTCCGGCCGCCTTCGCGTCCCAAGGCGTGTCGCCGACCACCGCCACCTCTCCGGCCCCGAGCGGCGCCACCCGGCCCAGCGCCGCGGCGAAGATATCCGGGCAGGGTTTGGAATATTCGACGTCGTCCTTCGACGTCGTCGCCTCGACCAAATCGGCGCAGGCGATCAGGCTGAGATGATAATCCACCTCTTCTGAGTGCGAGGAGGAAGCGAGGACGATCCTTATCCCGTCGGCCGCAAGCCGCTCGAACAGGTCGCGCACGCCGGGAAAGGGCGTCGCCCTGGGGAGATAGTCGCGCCTGAACAGGTCGCCGCGGAAAGCCTCGATTTCCTTGCGCTCCGGCTCGCCGAGATCGGGAAAGAGCGACGGGATGAGGTTGTCGCCCCCCTTCCCCACCTGCCAGCGTATCTCCTCGACCGGCTTGTCGAGGCCGAAGTTCAGGAAGGCCTCGCGCCAGGCGACGGCATGGAGGTCGTTGGTGTCGACGAGCGTTCCGTCGACGTCGAACAGGACCGCGCGCGGAGCGCGGCCCGGGCAAGCTGAAGTTTGGAAATGGCCGGTCATCGCCCTCCCAACGCCGGGGAGCGCTGCGGTTTCCCTCAGGTGGGGCTGGCGGCCCGGAAGCGGAGCAGTGGCCCGTCCGGATCGAGGCCCTCGACGAGCGGATAAGCGCCGATGAAGCGCTCCATTCCGGCCGAGACGGTCAGCCGCCAGGGGCTGCCGTCCTCGAGGCGAAGCGCCAGCTCGAGGCAGGGCGCGCTGGGGCGGGACCGAAATCGGGAATCAAGATTGGGCATATCGGCAACATGGCGCCGACAGGTTCATAAATGGTTGAAGCGGCCGTAACGGTCCGTTCGCGCGCCGTATCATCCTGCGACAGGCGCCGTCCCGGCGCCCTGGGCTCCCCGAGGGTGGTTCCTTCCGCGCCGGACTGTGGTAAAAGCCTTGGAAACCAACGTGGAGCCGCTGGGGCGCGGCCGGGAGAGCGGGGCAAATGCTGGCAATGACGATGAACGAGGAGCGGCGGGTTGCGGAGGCGTTGTCGCCCGCGGTCGCTTGGCCGACCCTGCGTCTCGCCTTGCTCCTGCCCGCCGCCCAGGCGGGGCTGATCGCCGGCGCGCTGACCGGGATCCTGCCCTACTTGCTGGTGATCCTGCCGCTCGGCTACATTCACTTCGCTTATTACACGCTCGTCCACGAGAGCATTCACGGCAACGTGGTGCGCAACACCCGCCGCGCCTGGGTCCACCAGCTGCTCGGCTGGTGGGGCTCGCTCAACATGATGACGAGCTATCCGGCGCTGCGCCGGATCCATCTTCTTCATCACCAGCACACCAACACCGACGACGACCCCGACTACAATCTCTGCCACGGCCCGCTGTGGAAGAGCGTCGGCCGGGTGGTCTTCCTTCGCACCCTGCTGCTACTGCCCCTGCCGATCGTTCGGCTGGTGCCGGCGGCGAGCTACACGATCAGGCAGGCCCGGCTGAGCCCTCAGGAGATGAAGGTTCATGCCATCACCGTCACGGCGCTTCAGCTCGCCTTCTGGGTCGCGGTCGCGCTCGGCTATGCCCAGATCGCGGTCCTGCTCTACTGGCTGCCGATGATGCTGGGGCTGGTGCTCCTCAACATCTTCTTCCAATGGCTTCCCCATGTGCCGTTCGACAGGACGGACCGATACGGCAAGGCGAGGGTCTATCTGCCGGTCGCCCACCGCGTCCTGCTCGGTCAGAACCTCCACCTCGGCCACCATTTGTGGCCGTCCGTTCCCTTCTACAATTACCGGCCTCTCAACGACCGTCTGAAGCCGCAATTCGAAAGCGCGCTGGGCGACGGCGGGACCGTGCGCGAGGAAGGTCAGCCGCTACGGGCGCAGCCGACCGGCTGATATTCCAGCAGCGGGCCGTTCGAGTCGAGGCCCGGCACCCGCGAATAAGAGCCGATGAAGCGCTCCATCCCGAGCGACACGATCAGATCCCAGCCGCCGCCCTCCGGCGTCCGGAGACTCAGGCGCACTTTCGGGGACTGCCGCGACGGCCGCGGCAGCTCGGCACGTATGGGATAAGACATGCGTCCTCAACCCCCGGGGAGTCAGGCCGGTTCCGGGCCCGTATGCGGAAACCGAACGACCTTAATTCAAGATAAAGAAGTTTGAGCGACAAGGCCGGGTGCGTGGGGGAGAGTAGTGGCCAGCATCGTCGCGAAGCTGCGAGACATCGCGAAGATCGACCGGACGATCGCCGAGGAGGTTCGGCGGTCGCTGGTGGAGACTTTGTTCGCCTCGGCCACGTCGCTCGGCGCCGGCGCCATCGCCGGTGCGGCCTGCAGCACCGCCATCGCCCTGTCGAGCGGCGACCCCTGGCTGACCGGAATGGCGGTCGCGATCGCGCTCACCGGCGCGCTCCGCGTCGCCCACGCCGTCTTTTTCCACCGCGTCGGCAAACAGCACGACGTCACCGGCAGCGCTCGCTCCGAGACGGTCTACGAGCTCGGCGCCTGGACCTACGCCGCCTTGCTGGGCATGATGGCCCTGCTCACCCTTACGCGCTCGGACAATTCGCTCTACCATTTGCTCGCGGCCGTCCTGTCCACGGGCTACGCCGCCGGCATCTGCGGCCGTAACGCCGGACGGCCGGTGATCGCCATCGGCCAGCTCGCCCTCGCCTCGGCGCCCATGTCGATCGGCCTGTTCCTCAGCAGCGACCCCCTCCGCTGGGTCCTCGGCGGGGTCAATTGCGCCTTCATCATCGGCATGGTCGACATCACGCTCCAGACCTATTCGGCGATCCTCAAGGCGATGTCCGCGACCCTGGAGCAAAAGAGGATGACCGATCGCTTCGAGCGGCTGGCCCGCTTCGACGCGATGACCGGGCTCGAGAATCGCGGTGCTTTCCAGGAGCGGCTTCAGACGGAGCTGGCGGCCGTCCGATCGGGCGAGAATGGCGAGCTCGCCGTGCTCTGGGTCGATCTCGACCGGTTCAAGGAGATCAACGATTCGCTCGGCCATCCGACCGGCGACGGCGTGCTCTGCACCGTCGCCCGCCAGCTCTCCTCGATCGTCGACGGCCGCGGCAGCGTCGCCCGCTTCGGCGGCGACGAGTTCGTCCTCCTCGCCCGCGGCACCAAGCCCTATTTCGCGGAGGAGCTGGCTCGGGAGGTGATGCGCGGCCTCGCCGTGCCGATGACCGTCGAGGGCGCCTCGATCCAGGTGACCGGCTCGATCGGCGCGGCGGTGGCGCCGGGCCACGGCACCGAGGCCGACACCCTGCTCCAGCACGCGGACATGGCGCTCTATCACGCCAAGGCGAACGGCCGGAACGACTTCTGCCTGTTCGAGGCGAAGATGCAGGACGAGTTCCACAAGAAGCGCCGCCTCGAGGGGGCGCTCAAGGAGGCGATCGAGAAAGGCGAGCTGGAAGTCTATTACCAGCCGATCGTCGACCTCAAGACCAAGAAGGTCACCTGCTGCGAGGCCCTGCTGCGCTGGCATCATCCCGAGCTCGGAATGGTCAGCCCCGCCGAGTTCATCCCGCTCGCGGAGAGCACCGGCCTGATCTCGCCGATCAGCCACTGGGTGCTCTACCAGGCCTGCGCGGCCGCGGCGAAATGGCCGGAGGACGTCAGCATCGCCGTCAACATGTCGCCGGCCCTGCTCAAGGATCTCCACCTCAGCCACATGATCCTCTCCGCCCTGTACCGCTCGGGCCTGGCGGCGCGGCGGCTCGAGCTCGAGATCACCGAGAGCGTCCTGCTCGAGGAGAATCCCCAGTCCAACTCGCTCATCCGCGAGTTCCAGAGGATCGGCCTCAAGCTGTCGATCGACGATTTCGGAACCGGCTATTCGTCGCTGACCTATTTGAAGAAATATCGCTTCGACAAGATCAAGATCGACACCAGCTTCATCGCCGACGTGACCAAGAGCCGCGAGGCCCGGGCGATCATCCACGCCCTCGTCAGCCTCGCCGCCGAACTCGACATGGAGATCGTCGCCGAAGGCATCGAGACCGAGACCCAATTGGGCTATGTCACCGGCGCCGGCTGCACCGCCGCCCAGGGCTTCTTCCTCGGCCGGCCGGTGCCGGAATCGGTGATCAACCGGAGGCTCGAAATGCAGGGCCGGGGCGAGGAATGGACGGAAGCCGATCCGGAGCCCGGAAGCCTCAGGCGGCTGCAAGCCTAGTCTGGGCGCTGCCGAGGCGGCGCATCAGCTTGAGATCGGCTTCGGTCAGGCAGAGCGCGCTGTCGGCCCAGATCTCGACGATGGCGTTGAGCTCCTCGAGAGCGACCGGATCGGAGACGCCCGAGGCGTGGTAGATGCCGCGATGGCCGGCGTGCCGGCGTCCGTTCTTGGTGATGTAGGCGCGCACCGCCTCCTCGCCGCAGCCGGGCTCGGCGAGCATATGGACGAGGCCCATCTCGTACATCTCTTCCGCCGTGTAGAGACGGTTGGACAACATCATCTCTTCGGCGCGGGCGAGGCCGACCTTGCGCGACAGGAGGCTGTGCGCGCCCATGCCGGGGAACAGGCCGAAAGCAATTTCCGGAAGGCCGAACTTGGCGCCCTTCTCCGCGACGACGACATTGAAGCTGAGCACCGCCTCGAAGCCGCCGCCGAGCGCGTCGCCCTGGACGAGGGCGATGGTGACGATCGGAAGCTCCAGGCGGCGCAGATTGTTGTGGAGGATGGCGACGCAGTCGCGGCCGTAGCGGATCAGGCTGTCGCGATCGCCCGCGGCGATGAAGCGGGCGAACAGCTCGAGATCACCGCCGAGGTTAAAAACTCCGGGGAAGCGCGAGCCGAGCACGAGATATTTGAGGCCTTCTTGCGGATCGGCGAACTCCCGGCCGATCTCCGCCTGCCAGCGCTGGAAGTCGCGCAGCATGGCCCGGTTGAAATTGGGGCGGTCGACCGGTGTCATGTGAGTCCACAGGGCGCCGGTCTCCGCTTCCCAGCGCACTTCGAGCTGGCCGAGGTCGAACAGGCGCGTGCCGGCGGGACGCTCGCGATGCTGCAGGGGCAGCGTCCCCGCGCGGCCCTCCGCGGCGATGGTCATCGAGATCGTCGCCTCGTCTGACGCGGGAAGACTGAAATGTTGATTCATCATTGTGCCCCAAGCATTTGGTGTACGCGTCAGTAAGCATATAAGCCGCTGGGGAACAATCGGGTGCCGGCACGTTTCGAGCGTTAACCGTTTAGGTGTTGCTTGCAGGGCTCGGATTGATCCGGATGAGGACCGGCAAATATCCATTCCGGATACAAATTAAAAAGGTTGAGAAACAAAGATTTCGTTTCTAACCCTTAGCGGATGCGAGGGGCAGCATGGGTTCAGGGGCGGGGGAAAAGATGATTGGCAGACCGGACGGGCGCCGCGGCGTGGAGAAGGGCCTGTTGCTTTTCGGGACGACCGCCGGTCTGGTTATGACCGCCGCCGGCCCTGCCGAGGCCGCGGGATTCTATCTTCAGGAGCAATCCGTCAGGGGATGGGGTCGAGCGAATTCCGGAGAGGTCGCCGATCAGGGCGCGGCGTCGCTCTGGTGGAACCCGGCGGCGATCGCCGGAGCCACCGAGCGCGAGGCGGTCTTCGGCGCTACCGGCATCCTGCCCAGCGGCAAGGTCGACGACGCCGGCACCCTGATCGACCGGCCGGGCGTGCCGCCGGCGCCGGTGGGCGGCCCGTCCGGCCTTCGCGACCCGATCGTCCGCGGCGTCGCCCCGAACAACGCTTTCGCGCTTCCGATCGGCGACCGGATCGCGATCGGGCTCGCCGTCACCGCTCCCTTCAGCTTCACGAGCGACTACGACCCGACCGGCTGGCAGCGTTATTCCGCCATCCGCAGCCGCCTGCTCACGCTCGATTTCCAGCCCTCGATCGCGGTCAAGGCGACCGACTGGCTCAGCGTCGGAGCGGCCGTGAACGTCCAGTATAGCGACGCCTGGCTGTCCAACGCCCTTCCCAATCTGGCGCCCGGCTCCGCCGACGGCCGGCTCCGGCTGACCGGCAACGGCTGGGATCTGGGCTGGAGCGCCGGGCTCCAGCTGCGCCCGTCCGAGCGGGTGTCGATCGGCATCGCCTACAAGTCCGCGGTCGAGCACAAGCTCGAGGGTCCGGTCGAGATCAGCGGCCTCGCCGGCCCACTCGCCGCCCGCAACGTGCAGGCGGACACGGTGGCGCGCTTCACCACGCCCTGGCAGCTCATCGTCGGCGCCCGGCTCGGAGTCACCAAGGGCCTGACGCTCAACGCCCAGGCGGTCCATTTCGGCTGGAGCAAGTTCGACCGGATCGAGATCGACGCTCCGATCAGCAACGCCATCGTGCAGAATTACAAGGATACGTGGAGCGTCGCCGTCGGCTTCGACCAGGCGGTGGGCGAGCGCCTCACGCTTCGCGCCGGCGTTCAGATCGATCCGACCCCGACCCGCGATTCCGGCCGAGATCCGCGCGTGCCCGACGGCGACCGGGTCGATTACAATGTCGGAGCGACCTTCAAGATGAGCGGCCGGATGTCGCTTGACGCGGCCGCGGGCTATACCGATCTCGAGAACAGCCCGATCAGCCGGGACGAGCGCTTCTACGCCGGCACCCTGGCCCAGACCGACATATTGACCGACGGGCGCGCCCACGGCCAGCACGTCCTCGTCTTCGCGCTCGGCGGCCGCCTCAGCTTTTAGCCCCCGTCATTCCGGCGAAAGCCGGAATCCATGAACACAGTCGGAGGAGGTTTTCCAACGCCGTGTTCATAGATACCGGGTCGAGCCCGGCATGACGACGCAGCCAGGCTCCTGGGACAGTCTTAGCCCCCCGAACCCTTCGAGCCGCCGCTTCCGCCCGAGGCCGAAGCGCCCGCGCCGCCGCTCTTACGGCCGCCCTTGCCGCCCGAAGCCGGCTTGGCGGCCGCCTTGCCGCGTTTGACGGCGGCCGGCTTGGCGGCCGAGGGCGCCGCGCCCGTCTTGCCGCGTGCGCCCGACGTCGCGGCCTTGCCGCGGCCCGCGGCCGGGGTGGCGCTCTTCGCCCGGGCCGCGCCCGCCTTGGCGCTCCCGCGCGCGGCGCCGGACTTCGAAGCCGGAGATTTGGTTGCGGCCTTGGCGCGGGTGCCGCCGCTCTTGCGTCCCGGCGAAGCGCCCGCGCCCGCGGCGGCCCCGCTCTCCTCGCCGCCGGCCAGAAGGCGGCGGACCGCGTCGGTGGCGGCGGTGACGATCGCCGCGCCGATCTTGCTGGCGCTGTCGGCGGCGGCTTCGGCGGTGTCGAGGGCGTCGCGGCCGGCGTCCCGCACCGTCTTGCGCACCTTCGCATTGGCGGTCAGCGCCGCCGCGGCGGTGACCAGACCGGCCGCCAGCATCGAGCGGGCCACCGGATTCTGGGCCAGCTCGGCGGCGCGCGCGCCGGCCTCCTTGAGCGCGTCGGGAAGGACGCTGCCGGAACCGCCTTCTTTCGAGCCGCCTGAGCCGCCCTGGCCCGACTTCTTATTCGCCATGTCGGTCTCCTAATCTTGTAACTGGTGCGTAACAAGACTCGCGGCGCGGCGAGTGGTTCCCTTCGCGACGCCCGAACGAAGAAGGGCCGCCCCGCGGGGCGGCCCTTCCGGTCGTTCGCCGAGGGGTCGGGCCGCTAGCGCTGGTCGCTCTCGGACTCGATCCCGCTCTCGCCCTGGCCGCGGTCCTGGTTCGACTGCTGGTCCTGCTGGAGCTCGACGTCCGCGCCGCCTTCACGCTGCGGCTGGCCGCCCTGCTGGTCCTGCTGGAAGCCGCCCTGGCCGGACTGGCCGCCCTGCTGGTCCTGCTGGAACTGGCCCTGGCCGGACTGGGCGCCCTGCTGGTCCTGCTGGAACTGGCTCTGGCCCGACTGACCTTGCTGATCCTGCTGGTACTGGCCCTGGCCGGACTGGTCCTGCTGAATGCCCGAGCCGTCGCGTCCGCCGCTTTGGGATTCGTCGAATTCCTCGCCGCGCGACTGGCCGTCCGAGCTTCCGCCGCCCTGACGAAGGTCGCCGCCGCCGGTCTGGCCGCTTTGCTGACCCTGCTGATTGTCCTGGTCCCGGCCCTGGCCGCCGGTCTGGCCGGTGTCGGCGCCGAAACCGCCGCTACCCTGGTCGCCGCCCTGCTTCTGCTGATCGCGATCGCCGCCGGTTTGCGACTGCTGGAATCCGCCGCCCGAATTGGTGCCGTCCTGATTGTTCTGATTGGCCATGGTCTGCTCCTGGCTGGTAGGTTGGAGCCTGATCAACGTCACTCCGGGCGGTCGGCTCCGGCGCTCGCGCCGGAATGGTGCCGGGACGCGCCACGCCGCGCCGCTTCATCTTTTCCGCCGCCGGATCAGGAGGAAAGGCGCCTGGACTCATGACATTGAAACCCCTGTTCCCCGGCGGAAGCCGAGGTCCAGTGGCACTGGCAGAACGACTGGATCCCGGCTTTCGCCGGGAAACGGTTCAGGCTGGTCAGGACGGACCCTGGATCTTCTCCGCCCGGCCGTTGTCGTCGTAAGGATAAGGCTCGCCGTCCGGATTGACCGCGTCGCGGCCGGGCTGGACCGCCGGCCTCGGATCGTCGCCGCGGCCCTTCTCGCGGGCGACGTCCTCGGGAATCTCGTCATGGCGGGCTTCGTCGCTGCCCGGAAGCGGATGGCCCTTGCCGCTCATGTCAAATCCTTTTCGGCCGGGTCGGTCGGGGTGGCGTCCGCCTCATCGCCCGCGCGCGGCCCGTGTGCCGGCTCGGCGCCGGCGCCCGCCATCGGATCCTGGTCGTAATCCTCTTGCGGATTGCCGCCGCCGCCGGCGCCGGAGCCGGAGCCGTGGACTTCGCCCGTCCTGGGATCGAAGGTGGCGGGCCGTCCCCGCTCGCTGTCGTCGTCGGCCATGTTGGGCTCCTTTGTTCCGGCACCTTGAACGTCCTGTCGCTAAATCCCGTTCCGCCATGGACCTTTAGAGGCTCCGCGGGGGTTGAGCGGCCATAATCCAAACCAGGAGAATCTATGTTCAACGACCATGACGTCACCGTCCTTAACAGCCTTATCGAGACCACGATCGACAGCGTCGACGGCTATCGCCATTCGGCCGGCGCGGCGACCAGCGACACCTTCACCGAGATGTTCCGCAAGCGCGCCGAGGAGCGCCAGCAGGTGGTCGAGCGGCTTCGCGTGAAAGTCGTCGAGCTCGGCGGAACGCCCGAGGAGGAAGGCGGCCTTCTCGCCAAGGCCCACCGCCAGTTCCTGTCGCTCCGCGACGCCGTCACCGGCCGCGACGACAAGGCGGTGATCGCCGAGGTCGACCGGGGCGAATCCTACCTCAACGGCAAGTGGGAAACCGCCCTCGCCGACACGGAGCTGTCGGCCGCCACCCAGCGGCTGATTCGCGAATGCTACCAGTCGGTCCGCTCCGGCCACGACCAGTGGGAGCAGATGCACAAAGGCATCAGCGCGAGCTGAAATACGGTTACATCCTCCCCGGCATTTGCCGGGGAGGGGGACCATGCTAAGCATGGTGGAGGGGTAATCGGCGCAGGCCAATGTCGTCTCGCGCTGAACCCGTCGAGCTCTCGGCGGCTAC
>JBEVDE010000408.1:0-6012 GCA_040514175.1 Allosphingosinicella sp.
ACGGCATCGCCGCCGGCGGCTGGTCGGCGCCGATCATCGTCCCCGGACTCGGCTGGGAGGGTCAGGGCGCCGGCCTCGGCATCGCCTATCTCGACAACAATGCACGGCCGGAAGCGATCTTCATGGTCTATGACAATCCGGCCGGCCCGAACAGCATCCGCTATAAGATCGGCTGGAACCTCAACGCGAACGGCATCGCCACGTCATGGACCGTCGCGCCCCAGGTCCCCGGCATGGGCTGGGAAGGCCAGGGCGCGGGCGTGGCCATCGGCCAGATCAACGGGGGCGGTCTGGCCAAGTCCGACATGGTCGTGGCCGTCTACGACAATCCCTCGGGCGCCAACACTTTCCGCTACAAGATCGGCTGGGACCTCGGCATCAACGGAGTCCCCGCCGGCTGGTCCCCCATGATCACCGTGCCCGGGCTGGGCTGGGAAGGCCAGGGCGCCGGCGCGGCGCTCGCCAATCTCGACGCCAACCCCCGTCCCGAGCTGGTGCTGATGGCTTATGACGCCCCGGCCGGAGCGAACAATTTCCGCTATACGGTGGGCTGGAACCTGAACACCGCCGGCGTGGCCACGTCCTGGACGAGCTATCCCCAGCTGCCCGGTCTCGGCTGGGAAGGGCAGGGCGCCGGGCTCGCCATCACCTGCCTCGACAGCACGGTCAATGCGCGGACGGACTGGATCTTCATGGCCTATGACAATCCGGCCGGCGCGAACAGCTTCCGCTACCGGGTCGTGAAGAACAAATTCGCCCCGACCTGCGGCATACCCTGATCGCGGCGGAACGTCGTGGAAGCGGGCGGCGGCGGCTTTGGTCGCCGCCGCCCGCCCGGCGTCACTCCCTGAGCGAGGCGGAGACCTTGCCGCCAATAATCACCAGCTCGGCCATGACCAGCTTGTGGAGCCAGAGGTTCATCTCGGCGCTGCCGTCCTTCTCGCCCGTATAGCCGAGTTCGGTGGCGAGCTCCTTGCGGTTGGCGAGGCTGGGATCGAGGTCGAGCAGCTTCATCAGGTCGACGATCGACGACTGGTAGTTGAGCTTCTCGCCTTTGTTCGCGGCGGCGTCGGCGAGGATCGCGTCGACATCGACGTCGACCGGCTGGGCGCCGGCGGCCGGAGTCATTTGCGGCATGGCCGACGCGTCGCCCGGCTGCGCCTGGGGCTGGGCGGCCTTCGCCTTGCCGAAAATCGCGTCGCGGATCTTGCCGAAGATACTCATGCTCACTCTCCTGTGGATGGTGGGCGCGCAGGCGCCCTGCGAAGGAGAATGAGCGGGGAGCGCCGAAGTTGCGCCAAAGGCGACGAAGCGATTCCGCCGCCGGGCCAAAGGCGGCGCGAAGCGAGGGCCGCACGAAAAAAGGGCGCCGCCGAAGCGACGCCCTCTCTTTGGCTTTGGCGGAGGCTTACGCGCTCTGCAGGTTGACCGCGCTGGTCTTGCCGCGCTGGTCCTGCTCGAGATCGTAGCTGACCCGCTGATCCTTGTTGAGGGTGGTCATGCCGGCGCGCTCGACGGCCGAGATGTGGACGAAGGCGTCGTTGCCGCTGCCCTCGGGCTGAATGAAGCCATAGCCCTTGTCGAGGTTGAAGAATTTTACGGTGCCGATCGGCATGGTGTTTTCCTTTGGTAGACGAAAGTGCCGGCGCAGGCCGGATCGGCAGCGCCGGGCTTTAGAAGCGTAGAGAGAAGGAAAAACCTGCCGAAGAAGGAAATGTCCGTCGCATGCGACTTTAGCACGGCGCTTATGCACGATTTCGGCAGGCGGCGCAAATTCGCGGGGCGGCGCGGGTTTTTCCTTGCGGCCGGGCGGCGATATTGCCTTGCCGCGGCGGTTCGAAAGCCGACGGCGCCGGGCGGCGGCCGCCGCCCTTCGATTCGCCGCCGGTTTGTGCTATTCTCCGCCCCGGCTCAACCGGGGGGAGAGTCGGGTCATGTCGGCCGAGCAGAATCCGCACGTCGTCGCCCTTCGCGGGGCCTATCGGCGCTGGCGCGAGACCCGGGGCGGCAATGCCGACGAGATCCTCGCTTTGTTCGACGACCGGGTCGAGATGCGCTCGGTGCTCGGCGCCGATCTGCCCTCCGAGCTCGCCGGAACCCACCGCTCCAGGGCCGAGGCGGCGGACTATTTCGCGGCGCTCGCCCGCGACTGGGAGATGCTCGACTATGTCGTCGACCAGTTCGTCGCCGACGGCGAATATGGCGACGACGTGGTGATGATCGGGCGCTGCGCCTGGCGCCACCGGGCGACGGGCGCCGTCGTCGATTCGCCCAAGGTCGACATCTGGCATTTCGAGTTCGGCAAGGTGACCCGCTTCACCGAAATGTTCGACAGCCTCGCCTTCGCCAGGGCGGTCGGCGCCGTCTGAGGTCCGGTCCAACGGCGCGAGGTGCATCGAGGGCCGAAGCCTGTCATTCTGACGCGTCGCCACGGCCGGAAAGGATAAGGATGCGCCCCCTCGTTATACTCTTCGCGTTCGGCGTGCCGGTTCTGGCGGCCGTCCCGGCGTCCGCCGCCTTGCCGCCCAATTACCAGCGGGTGGCCGAGCTGAAGGCGGTGCTCGCCGATCCCAGGGTCGGCGGCGCCTTCCCGATGGAGGCTCCGGTCGAGCGGGTCGAATATGTGAGGCCCGACCTCTATCGGGTCAGCGGCGGCCGCTGCCATCTCGACGTGGCGATCGTCGACCTGCCCACTCCGCCGGGAGTCGTCGGCGGGCGGCGCTTCGCGGTGAGGCCGGGGCGGATGGTCTGCGGGCGGTAAGGGAGGATGGATCCCTGGCTCCTCGCGCTCGCCGGAGCGGTCCTGGTCCTGCTGCTGGCGCTCAGGCTCAGAGGGCCGCGCAACCGGACCGATTTGAGGGCGCCGCCCAGGCGGAGGCCCAGGCGAATCCCGGACGCCGAGGTGAAGAGGCTGGGCGCCCTGGTGGCGCGCGGCGACGAGGATGAAGCGCTTCGAGCGATCCGGAGGGCCGGTTATGACGAAGCCGAAGCCCGCAGGCTCGTTCGGCTCATCGCCCGGCTCGAGTCGCTCTCCGGTCCTTCCGACCCGCCGCCCGATCCGGGCTGGACCGAGGAAGTGCGCGGCGACGACGGCCTCGGCTACGGCCGCGCGTTCGACTATAATCGGACCCTCCACGACCGCGGCCATCGCAACAAGAGGTAGCAGGCGCCCGGGGCGGCTGGGCGGGCAGGGCGGCCTGCCCGCCGTCGGACGGGCTCGCCGAGGGCGACCCGCCGGCCGGCCTGCGCCGTCTCTCGGCGCTGCTCGCGCGGCGCTTTGCGCCGGGCTCGCTACGCCGGGGCGGCCAGGCTGTTGATATGGAGGATGTTGCCGTCCGGGTCCTTGAGCCAGACCAGTTTCTCGCCGCCGGCATGGTGCACATTGCCTTCGAGCCGGCCGATGTCGGGATAATGTTCGAAGGTCGCGCCCTTGGCCTCCAGCGCCTCGACGATCGAATCGAGGTCGCCGCCGACTCCCCAGACGATTGCATTGGCCTTGTTGCTGCCGGCGAATTCGGATTCGTAGACGACGAGCCTGGTGGCCCCGGTCCGGTAGACGATCACCCCTTCCTCCTTGCCTTCCCCGGCGCGCTCGAGGCCGAGGATGTCGCCGTAGAAGGTGTCGGCGCGGTCGAGGTTGGCGACGGCAAGGATGGCGGAGCTGTCATGGTTCTTCAGCATCTCTGTCTCCCTCGAGGCTTGGAGTCCCGCCGCCCTTAACCGCCCCGGCCGGAGGCCGCCAGCGCGAGTCCGGCGGGCGGTGGCGCGGGCCGGGCGGGCCGCATGGGGCGGTCCACGCCGAAGGATTGCGGTTCGAGCGGCGCGCCTGTGGCGCCGGGCCGGCCGTTGCTGTACACCCGCGGGCATGAGCGGCGACACGGTCTGGCTGGCGATCGGCCTTGGGACGGGGGTTTCGTTCGTGATCTGGGCCTGGCGGCGCTTCGACGTCGGGGCGCTCGCCGTCACCCGCGACCGGGGCCCTCCCGAGGAGCCCTGCTGGACCGAGCAGATCTCGACCGACGGCCGCCTCAGCTACGGCCGCTACGGCTGCTATCACGCCGATCTTGCGGAGATGGAGGCGCGGGCCCGGAGCGGCGAGTTCACCACGCCTTATTGAGGCGTGGGAAGTGCGGGCCCGCCACCCGGGCCGGCGGCGGGCGCCTGGAACTAGAACAAGCGAGAGGTGCTGACCCTGGCGAGGCACTCGGCATGGAGCGGCAGGGTCTGCTCGTCGAATTCGGGCGCCCTGACGGTGCCGGCGGGGCGCTGAACCCTCAGGCGGACGAGAGCGGCCGGGGCGACCGGGAGGGCGCAGAAGGCGCAATCCCGGCCGGCCACGTCCTCGTCGTCGTCCGGCATAGGCGCCTTGCCGCTCCAGTGGCGGTGGAAGGTCAGCGCAAGCCCGGGGCGGAGCCGGGCCTCGAGGCAGCCGGCGTGGCAGGCGCTCTCGTTGCGGACGTAAGGCGGCGTGTCCGGATCGACCCTGAGCAGGCGCAATATCTCGCCCCACGGCACCAGCGCCCCGCAGAAGCGGCAAAGGTGCCCGGTGGTGAAATTCGGATCGCGGCGGCGGGGCATGGCGAATCCTAGCAGATCCGGCTCCGGTGGACGAGGCGGGTAAGGCATTGGGGTTCGCACAAAGGCGCTTCGCGCTCGTCGCCGCCGAGGCGCCTTTGTGCCTTTGTGCCTTCGTGCGAACCCAATTCAACCGGCGGGCAGGGCGAGAGCCGCAGCGGTGCGGGCTCGGGGCGGATAGGCTATGAGGGCGGACGATCCCGGAGAGGAGGGCGCCATGCCGGCCTGCGACCAGGAACCCTGCAAGTCGCTGATCGACCTTTATTGGGCCAATGCGATCGCGGGCCGCAACGCGGCGCTGGCGGTGCGGCTCCATTGCGACGTCCTTCGGCGGGTGCGGCGCGGCTACCGGATATTGTTCTCCTTGTGGGCGGCGGCGCTGGCGAGCGCGCTCGCCTGCCATGCCGTCCGGCTGGAGCTTTGGCTGTGCGTCGCCCTGGACTGGATGGCCATGGCTCTGCTCGCCGGCTTGTTCCTGTGGGGCGTCCGGCTCCTGCTCCTCGAGCGGAGCCTGGGGCAGATGCAGATCGTGTGCCGACACCATTGGCACGAGATGCTCTCGATCCGCCGCTCGATCGCGGTGCAATGCCCGCGGGAGTGCCAGCCGGAGGCGGTGGATTTCGAGTGCGACTGCTGAGGGAAGGCAGGTTTCGCTTTCAAAGCTGGGTGATGCGGGGACGGGGCGGCGGCCGGTAAAAGATGAGCGACCCGTCGTCCGGGGCCTGCGCCTCCGGGCCGGGCCGGAGCGCTTGCTGTCCGTTTCCGGACGAAGTGGACGAAGTGGACGGATCGGCGGCGGGTTCGGGCTGTCCGTTTCCGGGCGAAGTGGACGAAGTGGACGGATCGGCGATGGGTTCGGGCTGTCCGTTCCCGGACGAAGTGGACGAAGTGGAAGGAGTGGGAGGTTGCTCAGGCCCGGCGTTCCCCGGCGAAGGCCGGGGCCCAGCCTCGTCCGGCGGCAGGTCCGGGCCCCGGCCTTCGCCGGGGAGCAGGGCGGCGGGGGCGGCCCGATCCGTGATCGCCGCCGGCGCCGCCTCGCCGGGCAGCCGGCGGCCCCAATCCGCCTCGGCGTGGCGGAGCCGGTCGAGCGCTCCGTCGACGTCCGCGGGCGGGGCCACGCCGCGGTGGCGGAGCCAGCCCTCGATCTCCGAGAGCGGCGCATATTTGAGCGGATTGCGGGCGCGCAGAAGCCTCATCAGCAGATTGTTGTCATATTTCCAGCGGGTGCCGACCCTCTGGCCCTTGTGGAAGACGATCTCCTCCTGGCCGTTGACGGCGCGGTCGAAGGCGGTGTCCTCGAGCACGATGTCGGTGACCTTGGAGGCCTCGTCCCAGGCGGCGCGGAAGGCGGCGGCGTCGGGGCTGTTGTAGAGATTGTAGGCGGTGGTCGGCGAGATTCCGACCTTGCGGGCGGCCTCGCGGCCCGAGGCGCCGCCG
>JBEVDE010000278.1:0-16971 GCA_040514175.1 Allosphingosinicella sp.
AGCGGGCGATCGAGGGGGAGCTGGTGCCGGTCTTCTCGGGCGGGAAGCTGATGGGCTTCAGGCGCAAGTATAACGACAAATTGCTGATGTTCTGCCTTCGTCACTACGGCCAGGATGCGAACGGCAAACGCACGACGATCAACTATTTCTCGACCCGGGCCAGCGCGGGCTCGGGCGGGGAGGGGGGCGGGGCGGCAGCCGAGGCGGCCACGACCACGGTCCGAACGGTGATCACCGGGCCCGCGACGGGCCCGGGGGCGGCCGCCAACGACGACCAGCGCGGCGGTTCGGCGGCCGCGATACTCGGCGCGTTCGAGGGCGTCGTGCTCGACGAGGCGGCGGCGGCGGCGATCGCGGCGGCGCTCGAGGCCTGCGCGGCGCGGGCCCGGACCGCCGACGCCGCTTATGAGCAAGGCGGCGAGCCGGCGGCCCTGGCGGCGGCCGACGATCCCGGCGAGCCCTTCGTCCGCGCCGACCTGCACCAGGCGATCGCGATCGGAGCGCTCGAGCCGCCGGTGGCGCTGGACGAGTTCGTTGCGTTCGTGCCGGGCGAGGCGCCCTGGGCGCTGGCCGGGCTGGAAATGCCGCCCGAACGCGCGGCGCTCGAGGAGAGGCTCTCCCCGCCGCCCGAGGGGCCGGCCGGGGCCGGAGGGAAGCGGCTCGGGAAGGGCTCCGGCCGGGGGAAAGCCTGAGCCGCGGGAAGGAGAGGGCTTCGACAGGCTCAGCCCGAACGGAGGAAGGCGGCTGGACGCCCTTGATCCGGCCTAAGTCACGGCCGCCCGCCGTCGCCTTGTGGCTCTTGCGCCTTCTCGCTCTCCACGCACCAGATCAGATTGCCGTCGCGGTCGGTGAGGCAGAAGGCGGGGAGGCCGTCCCACAAATCGTCGCGGGGACGGGTGAGGGAGGGGAAGAGCATCTTCCAGCCCATGCGGGTGCCGGCGAAGCTGTCGTACCAGGCGGCGACGTCGCTCACCCTTATGACGCACAGGCTCTGGTGCCGGACGTGGTCGTCGTCGGTATAGTCGATCGCGCTGAGGTGGAAGTCGATCTCGACCCCGTCCCGCCTCAGCCGAAGCCAGCGTTCGCCGGGCCCGGGCTCGCCGCCGACCGGCTCGAAACCGAAATAGCGGTAGAATTTGCGGGTCCGCTCGAGATCGCGGCTCGGCAGAGCGGGAACGGCCCTGTCGGTCAAGCCATCGCTTCCCGCCGCGCCGGCGGCTGGCCGCCGATCCACCCCGCCGCTCCGGCCAGGATACCCGCGGCGAGGCCGAGGCCGGCGGTGAGGGCGGCCGGGACCCGGGCCAGCGAGGCGTAGAGCTCCACCCATTCCGGGGTCCGGCCGAGAGTCTCGAACAGCAGGCTCTGGAGGGCGACCAGGCCGCCGACGATGAGGAAGGGGGCGCCGTGCTTCGGCGCCCTGGCGTAGAGGAAGAGGGCGATGGCGACGGCGATTCCGTTGGCGATGTGAAGGCCGTAGGCGAAAAGGTAGAAGGTCTCCGGCCCGGTGACCGCCAGCGGCGGCAGCGCCGGCATCAGGCGCGACAGGATCGGGCCGAGCAGGAACAGGACCGGCGCGAGCATGTAGCGGGCGTGGGCGTGGACCTTCCGGCGCCACCGTATCGCGCTGTAGAACAGGAAGGGCAGAGCGATCGAGGACACGGTGTCCATCGTCCCCAGCCGGGCCCCGAACATGGCGTAGAACGGGTCCCCCTGAGCCGCGACCTTGCCGGCCATGGTCTGGAGTACGAGCAGGCCGCCGGCGAGGAAGAAGGGGAAGAGGGCGAGGCTCGTCACGCCGACGCCGCGGTGGAGCGCGTTGCGGCGGTGGTGGATGGTCCAGCTCTGGGCCGCGAGCAGCGCTATCCACAGCGCCGCCGTGATCCCGTGGACGTGGAAAGCGACGGGCGAGACGGTGAATTTCGAGAAATAAGCGGGCCAGAAGGCGAGGCCGGTGAGCGGAAACAGCAGCAGCAGATACCAATGGGCATGGCGGTACGGCATCGACTCTCCCCCCGGAGCAAGGCGCAGCCTAACCGCGGACGGGGCAGGGCGCCAGCGCCCGGTTCCGGGCAATCCCTTAAAAGCGCCTCGAGACGCCGAGCGTGAACTGGACGTAGCGGTAGCCCGATCGCGGCGTGCCGGTGACGGAAGGCGTGTTGGTGTAGGTGACGGCGCCGTTCAGCGACCAGTCGGAGGCGGCGCGCGGGCTCCGGAAGCGGGCGTGGGCGTAGCGCGAGGCGCGCCACCCGGATCCCGAATCGCGCTGCACGCCCAGGCCGGCCGCGCCGAGCAGCTCCCAGCCGCCGACGAAGCGGCGCATCTGCGCCACCGGCAGCACCTCGGCATACCAGCGCGGCGAATAATAATCATACTCGCCGGGATCGCTGCTTCGGAAATACCGGCCGCGCAGCTGGGCGCTGAGACCCAGCTTCGGCTTCACCACATGGATGTAGCTTGCGCGCAGGTGGAGCCGGACGTTGTCGCCGGTGAAGCTCTGGACCCCGGCGAGCGCGGTGAAGACGTTGCGGTCGTCGACCGGAAGGTCCACCGCGGCGCCGGCGAACGTCGAATAGAGGCCCCGGTCCAGACCCTGGGGAGTCTCGACGATGTCGCGCTCGACGAAGAATTCCTTGCGGAACTTCGCTTTGTCATTGAGCGACACGCCGCCGATGACGCTGTCCCCGTCCGTGCCCACCCGGGCGCGGAGCTGCCACTTCCCGAGCGTCTCGGCGCCGGTCAGGAAGATTCGGTCGCGCGATTCCCAGCCCCTGTCGCCCGGATTATAGCGCGCCCGCTCGACCCGCAGGCCGATCGAGCGGGTGTCGCCGGCGTCGCGCAGGCCGACGTCGAGCGCGACTCTCGCCACCTCGGTTCGGTCGCTGTCGGCGGAGTAGAAGGCCTCCGTGCCCACCGCCGGGCGGAGCGAGGTTCCGGAGTCCCCGGCCGCGGCCGGCGGGGCCGGCTCGACGCTCTCGGCCGCTTCCGGCTGGACCTTTTCAACCGGCGGCGGGGGCGCGAGCCCGGTGAGTGCGGCAAGCGCAACCGGAGCCCCCAGCAATCGGAATTTCCTCATGTTCCGCCCCATTCCTTTCTTCGTCCGGTGAGTTCGGCGACATAGCCCCAGAGCGAGACGGGCTGCATCAGCAGGGGATAGGCCAGAGCGAAGGCGGCGAAGCCGGCCCAGCTGCGCTTCATCTCGATGCCCGCGCGCCTCAGCATCCGCATCTGGATGCGGAAGATCACCAGATTCCACAAAGCCGCGAGCGGCAGCACCAGCAGGGTGACCGGTCCGGCGAGCCAGTAGAAGCCGCACAAGGCGAGGACCAGCCCGGGAATGAAGACGATGGTGAAGGCCAGGTCGAGCGAAATGAACAACAGGTTCCACCAGATGAACATCGTGCTCAGCCGCGGCTTGAACAGCAGCGGCTTGTGGTGGGCCAGCGCCTCGACCATGCCCCGGGCCCAGCGCGTCCGCTGCCGGACGAGCCCGCCCAGGGTCGGCGGCGCGTGGGTCCAGGCGATTGCCCCGGCGGAATAGCCGATGCGGTGACCTTCCCGGAGCAGCGCCCAGGTGAGGACGATGTCCTCGCCCACCGTGTCCGGCCAGCCGCCCGAGTCGATCAGGGCCTGGCGCCGGTAGATCGAGAAGGCGCCCTGAGCCACGAGGGTGCCGCCGTACATGCTCTGCATCCGCTTCACCGCGGCGATGCCGTGGAAATAATCCCATTGCTGGGCGCCCGCGACGAGGCTTTCGCCGGCATTGCCGACCAGGACCGCGCCCGCCACCGCCACGGTGTCCGGCGGGTCGCCCAGCAGCCGGTCGACGATCGCGGAGAGGCTGCCCGGATGGAGGTGCGTGTCGGCGTCGATGGTGACGATGAGCTCGTGCCGCGCCCGTTCGAGGCCGGCGTTGAGGACCATCGCCTTGCCCCGGTTTCTCTCGAAGCGGATCAGGCGCAGCTCGATGTCCGGCGAGGCCGCGAACAGCGCCGCCCGGCATGCGTCCACCGCCCCGGATGTGCCGTCGGCCGATCCGTCGTCGAGGACGATGATTTCGATCCTGCCCGGATAGCCGGCGTCGCGGACGCTCCGCAGGGTTTCCGCGATGGCCTCCTCCTCCTGATAGGCGGCGATCAATATGCTGACCCCGGGATAAGAGAGCTGGCGCCGGCGCTTCCGCCTCGGCTCCATGAGCAGGCTGGAGAGCAGGAAGGCGTTCATGAAGCCCGGCAGGTAGGCGATGAAGGTGAGAGCGGCCAGCGCCGGCAGCGGATGGGTGAGATCCCCCAGGTCGCCGAGCCAGGGCCGGGACACCCAGACGCTGAACACCGTCCAGGCGAAGGCCAGGGCAAGCGCGACCCCGAACTGCAGGCGGCCGGCGCCGCGCGCTTCGGCCTTTGCGCCGGGACCGGCCGCGTTGAAGGCAATGCCCTGATCGAAGCCGGCCAATTCCACTCCGCCACTACGCACACCCGCGCCCACCGGCCTCCCTAGAGGCAGCGCATTGCGGACGAACGCGAATGCCCCCGCTTCGATCCGGCAGAAGATGGTGAACGCCGTGGAAGGGATTTCCGAAGAGCCTTTTTCAACCGTGTAAGCCGCACAGCGAGGCCCCGTGGGGAGCCGAAGATGCAGCAGGAGAGTTTGGCGCGCGCGATCGATCTACTGCTCGTCGCGATCCTGTTCGCCGGCCAGGCCGCGATCGCCCTCGGCGCGGTGCCGCTGCCCTAGCTTGCCGGCCCTGCCACGAAGCAGCCGCGCCCGGCCGCCAGGAGGCGCGCGCAAAGCCTGCGCGCGGCCGCCTCGTTCCCGATCCCGCCGATCCGGACCCGGTTGAGGCCGCCGCCGGGCTGGATGATCGCGGTCAGCCGCGCCACTTCCGGTACCTCGCTCTTCAGAGCGAGAAGCTGCGCCTCCGCGGCCGGCCGGGTTCGGAAGGCCCCGGCCTGGATCCGCCAGACGCCCGCCGGCGGCGGCGCGGAAGTGGCGGAAGCCGCCGCCGCCGCCGCCGGATTCGCGGCATGCGCTTCCATTCCCGGCCGGGCGCTCGCAACTTTTCGCACGATCCGGGCCGCGAAGGCGGGGTCGGGTCCGCCGTCCATGGCGGATGAAAGCGCACCGGTCGCCAGCACCGCTCCGGCCGCCGCGATCAGCGCCAGGGCGCCCACCGGCCACGAGCGCGACGGGCGGTAGCGCCGCACCGCCGGTGCTGCGATCTCGTGCGCCGGGATCAGGATCTTCTCGTGGCGAATGCTTCGTATCCGATTATCGAGGGGTGCGCGGAACCGCCGGAGTCCGCTCCAGGTTCCCGGATCCGGGACCTGAGGGGCGGTAGAAGGCGCAAGGTTGCGGTCCACTGAACGCCGGCGGCGCCTTCTGCACGATTTCTCCTTGCCCGAGGCATCGGCGCTGCAAGCCGTTGTGCCAGAGGGAGGCCGACATTATCCGGAAGGTGAAGAGATGAGCGGACAGGCACAGACGGGCGGCGGGAGCCAGGGCTGGCGGGTCGCGGTGTGGGGCGGAGCGGCGGCCCTGATGCTGGCGCCCGCCGTCGCGACCCAGGTCAGCGACGAGATGAAGTGGGACTCGGCCGACTTCATCCTGATCGGCCTGATGCTGCTCGCCGCCTGCGGCGCCTGGGAGCTGGCGATGCTCAAGACCCGCAGCTGGGCCTATGCCGCCGCCGCCGTCGTCGCCGCCGGAACCGCTTTCCTGCTCTTCCTGGTGAACGGGGCGGTGGGCTTCATCGGCGATGAGGGCAATCCCGTGAATCTGGTCTTCTTCGCAGTGCTCACCCTCGCCCTGGGCGGAGCGATCATCGTCCGCTTCCGGGCGGAAGGCATGGTCCGGGCCATGGCCGTCACCGCCGGCGCCCAGGCCGTCGCCGGGGCGCTTGGCGTTGCGATGGTCCCCGACGTGCGGGGCTTCCTGGTCGGGACGGCGCTGTTCGTGCCGCTGTGGCTGCTCTCGGCCTGGCTGTTCGCCCGGGCGGCGCGGGAGGCGGCGGCTTAAGCCGGCCTATTTCTCCGCCGGGCCTCCGCGCAGCTGCTTGAGCTCGCCCTCGATCCGGGCGAGGCCTTCAAGGATATGGGTCTGCTCCTCATGGGTGAAGGCGTCGCGATTCTCGTTAAGCCGGTCGATGAGCCGGACGACGATCAGGGGCGCGACGCAGAAAACCGAGACGTGCATCAGGAAGAAAGCGAGGATGTGGCCGCCGACCGACTTGGGCGCGATGTCGCCATAGCCCGTGGTCGTCGCGGTGGTTCCCGCCCAGTAGAGGCTGGTCTCGAAATCCTGATGCTCGAGCAGCATGAAGAGGAAGGTGCATCCGAGCAGGAGCAGGGCGTAGAGGAGTGCAAGCTCCTTCAGCGTATCGGTGGCGGCCCGCAATTTGTTCATTTTCAGTCCCTTATCACGTGCGGGAGGAAGCGCGCCCGATTGCCGGTGATGAGACCGTCCTCCCTGATGCCCATCCCGGCCGCCTCGCCGTCGACCACCCAGCTGCCCAGCACGGGATAGCCGCCGCCGAAGTCGCGCAGCGGATAGAGCTCCTGATACATGGTGAGGCCCTCGACATATTCCCCCTGGCTTCTGGCGACGGTGCGGCCGCGCTCGACCACTTCGATGTTCGAGCCTTCGCGGGCGAGGAAGGGCTTGGCGACGTAGCTGTCCCCGATCTTGCCGGGCCGGACCGAGGCGGCGAGCAGATTGGGGTGATTGGGGAACATGTTCCAGAGGATCTGGAGGATCGCCTTGTTGCTCCAGATCATCTTCCAGATCGGCTCGATCCAGACGGTGTCGGGAAGATGGCGGACGACGTCCGGCCCATAGGCCTCGTTGACGATCCATTCCCAGGGATAGAGCTTGAAGATGGCGGTGATCAGCTGATCCTCACCGTCGAGGATCCGGCCGGACGAATCGAGGCCGATGTCGTCGATCAGCACGGCATGGGTCTCGAGCCCGGCCTGAGAGGCGAGGTCGCGCAGGTAGGTGGTGGTGATCGTGTCCTCGTGCGAGGGGTCGGCGGTGTGGGTGAACCAGATGCGCCGGCCGAAGAGGCGCGGTCGAAGCTCCGCCCAGCGCGCGATCAGCTTTTCGTGAAGGCTGTTGAACTGGTCGAGATCGGGGAAGAGGTCTTCCTTCCATTCCCACTGGACCACCGCCGCTTCGAGGAGCGAGGTCGGCGTGTCGCAGTTGAACTCGAACAGCTTGGGCTCGCCGCTGCCGTTATAGCCGAAGTCGAAGCGGCCGTAATTGAGCGACGGCGGCTCCTGCTTCCAGGCGGCCTTGATGGCGCGGTGGCAGAAATCGGGGATGCCGAACAATTCCATCAATGTGGGATCGTTGGCGATCTCCTCGCCGGCCTTGAGGAAGAGGTCGTAGACGGTTTCCGTCGCCGCCTCGATCGTCTCGATCTCGGCCAGGGAAAAGGCGTAATAAGCGCTCTCGTCCCAATAAGGCTGGTCGGCCTCGCTGTGCCAGATCAGCCCCTGCGCTTCGACGGTCGGCTTCCAGCCTTCGCGGGGCGCGACTTGATGCCGCTCCATCCGCGGTTCAGGATCTGCCGCCGCCGAAGCGCCGGGAGCTCGACCCGAGGCCGCCGCGCGACACCGCCGCCGAGCGCGTCATCTTGGTCGAGGCGGGGGCTCTCGCATAGCTGACTCCGGGCCTCGGCGCGAAGGAGCCGTACGCGCCCTGGCGGGCGTAGCGGCGGTCGTAGATCGAATCGCCGTAATAAGGGACGGCGGAGTTGCGGCCGATATAATACCAGAGGAAGGCGTTCGAGCCGCCGCTATGGTGGTGATTATCGTTGCACAGATCGTCGTCGACCCGGGCGCCCTGCTGGTTGACGCAGAGGGCGGTGTCGCGATCCGCGACGACGTCCTCGTTCCAGCCGTCGTTGGACGAGCAGGCGGGCAAGGCCACCAGGGCCGCCGCCATCGCCGTCGTCATGGTCAATTGCTTCCTCATCCGTCGAACTCCGGCTTCAGGGAACCATGCAGGCGGCCTGGAGGATCCCGATCCCCAGCCCGGCTCCGCCGACGAAAATGCCCGAAGCGGCGCACCCTTCCGAGATCCGGGTCGAGATCGTCCGGAACAGCAGCCGGGAGATGAGGAAGAAGACCGCCAGCTGGACGACCGCGGCGACCGCCCCCCAGAGCAGCATGTCGGGAATGTTCACCGAATGGCCGATGACCATCGCCACCGGCACGCAGAAACCGAGGAAGGTGCCGGTGAGCTGAAGCGCGGCGGCGCTGTTGCCGTTGCGGATCAGATCGAACTCCCGGTGGGGAGTGATCATGACGTAGACGGCGAGGAACGCCGCGGCGAGCAGGATCGCGGCGCCGAAATAAGCGAGAAAATGCGGCAGCGTATCGGTGAAATAGGCGAACATCGGGCCCCCTCCCGTGACGGCGGATGCGCGAGCGTAACAGGCGGACAGCCTTTGCGAAAGTGGCTGCGGACGCCGGGGCGGGACGGGAGGCAGAGCCCCTCGCGCTTCGAGGGCCAAATATTTCCGGCGCTTTACGCATTGTAAAGTCGGCGTTTCCTAACGTGCGCCGGCTTAATGGGGGGAATAGATGCCGACTTATGGCAAACGCGGGCTCGAGCTGTCGGTCAACACCGCCGGCACTTCGTTTCAGAATTTTTCGCGCGTGGCGACCTTCGCCGACGGCGGCTTCGTGGTGGTCTGGGAGACGCTCGACACGGCGGCGGACGGAAGCAACGGGGCGATCAAGGCGCAGCGCTTCGACTCGGCCGGAAACAAGGCCGGCGGCGAGTTCCTGGTCAATTCGAGCTTCGCGTCGGGCCAGACTCTGCCCGCCGTGACCAGCTTCGCCGACGGCAGCTTCGCCGTCGCCTGGACGACGAACGACGCGCTTCAGGACGGCAACGGCCGGGCGATCAAGGCGCGGCTGTTCAGCGCTTCGGGCGCGCCGATGGGGGCGGAGTTCCTCGTCAACACCACGGTGGCCGGCAACCAGCTCGCGCCGAACATGGCCACCCTGTCCAACGGCAACTTCCTGATCAGCTGGGACGATGGTTTCACCGGCGACGTCCAGGCGCGGCTGTTCGCCGCCAACGGCACGGCGCTCGGCGCCGACTTCCGGCTCAACACCAGCCTCGAAGGCACCCAGAATTCGAACGACGTCACCGCGCTCGCGGGCGGCGGCTTCGTCGCCACGTGGCGGTCGACGAACAATGCCGACGACGGCAGCGGCGAAAGCGTCAAGGGCCAGGTGTTCGACTCGAGCGGCGCCAAGGTCGGCGGCGAGTTCCTCGTCAACACGAACAAATTCGGCAACCAGAACGACCCGTCGGTGGCCGCGCTTGCCGGCGGCGGCTTCGTCGTCACCTGGGTAACCAGCTGGGGCGAGGACGGCAGCGGCTCGGCCGTCAAGGCGCAGGCGTTCAGCGCGTCCGGCGCGAAGGTGGGCGCCGAGTTCCTGGTCAACTCGGCGGGATTCTCCGGGCAGGAGCAGCCGGTCGTCACGGCGCTGCCCGACGGCGGATTCCTGATCGCCTGGATGACGATGGACACCAGCCAGGACGGCAGCGGCTTCGCCCTCAAGGCTCAGGCATTCGACTCTTCCGGCGCCCGCCAGGGGACCGAGATGCTGGTCAACACCCAGGTCTCGGGCGACCAGTCGGTCGCCGATATCGCGACGCTCAGCGACGGGCGCGTGATCGTCACCTGGACCGACACCTACGCCGAAGGGCCGGCGAACTGGGGCATCAAGGCCCAGATCCTCGGCCCCGGCGATCCGCCGCCGCCGCCGCCCGCGAACTGGGCGCCGGTCATCACCTCGAACGGGGGCGGACCGTCGGCGACCCTTACCGTCGCCGAGAACGTCTTGCTCGCGACCCACGTCACCGCCCAGGATCCGGACGGGCAGGCGGTCACCTCTGCGATCGTCGGAGGCGCCGACGCGGCGCGCTTCACCATCTCCGCCCAGTCCGGAATCCTGAACTTCGTCACCAAGCCCGATTTCGAGGCTCCGGGCGACGCCGACGGAAACAATCTCTACGAGATCGTCGTGACGGCGAGCGACGGCTCGCTCAGCGATACCCAGAGTCTCTCGATCTGGGTCGCGAACGTCGACGAGGCCGTGGCCTTCACCTCGTCCAACAACATCTTCAGGCCCGAGAATTTCAATGCGCCCTTCATGGTGACGGCGGCCCAGCCGCAGAATCCGGCGGCGACCATCACCTATCGGATCGTGGGAGGGGCGGACTCGGCCCGGTTCACGCTCAACGGCGCGACGGGCGCCCTGACCCTGAGCAGCTCGCCCGATTACGAAGCTCCGGGCGATGCCGGCGGCGACAATAGCTACGATGTCACGATCGAGGCGACCGACGGGGTCACGACCGCGACCCAATGGATCATGTTCCATATCTACGACGTCAACGAATCGCCGGTCATCACCTCCGGCGGCGGCGGGGCGACGTTCGCTTTGTCGATGCCGGAGAACCGGACCCAGATCATGTCGGTCGCCGCGTCCGATCCGGAGACCCCCGCGCTGGTCTATGCGATCGTGGGCGGGGCGGACGCCGCCCGTCTCGCCATCGACTCCGCGACCGGAGCGCTCAGCTTCGTCGCCGCGCCGAATTTCGAAGCGCCCCAGGATTCCGACGGCAACAATATCTATGTTGTGACGGTCTCGGCGAGCGACGGCGCGCGCAGCGCCACCCAGACCCTGTTCGTGACCGTCACCGGTGAGGACGAGCCCGTCGAGCTATTGTCCTACGGCGGCGCCGGCACGGCCTCGCTGGCGATGGTCGAAGGCGGATTCCCGGTCGGGCGGGTCGTGGCTTCGGATCCCGAGGGCGCCGCCATCGCCTATGCGATCGCCGGCGGCGCCGACGCCGCCCTGTTCACGGTCGATCCGGTCACGGGCGAGCTCCGCTTCGCTTTCGCGGCGCGGCCCGATTTCGAGGCTCCGGCCGATTTTGACGGCGACAATGTCTATGAGGTGGCGGTGTCCGCCAGCGCCGGAGCGGCCGGCGCCGTCCAGGCTTTCGCGGTGACGATCCTCAACCGCAACGACGGCATCGTCATCACCTCCAACGGCGGCGACACCAGCGCCGCGCTCACCTTCGAGGAAGGCGTAAGCCAGGTCACGACGGTCGTCGCCTACGATCCGGACGGGGCGACCCCCGTCTATTCGATCACCGGCGGCAACGATGCCGCCCGCTTCACCATCGATTCGGCGACCGGCGTTCTGAGCTTTATCGAGCCGCCCGATTACGAGACCCGTCTCGATGCCCATGATTCCAACATCTATGAAGTGATCGTCACCGCCAGCGACGGCGAGCTGAGCAGCTCGCAATTCCTCTCGGTGCTGATCACCAACGTCAACGAGGCCGTGACGATCACGTCCGGCGGAGGCGCCGAGACGGTCGCCGTCACGGTCGACGAGGATCGGGCCGCCGTCGCGAGCGTCAGCGCCGTCGACGCGGACGCGACTCCGGTTTTCTATTCGATCGCGGGCGGGGCGGACGCGGCCTTCTTCGCGATCGATCCGCTCACCGGGGCGCTGCGCATCGCGGGCGTGGATTACGAGGCGCATGGCGATTCGGACGGGGACAATGTCTACGAAGTGATCGTGGCCGCCGACGACGGCTGGCTGAGCGATACCCAAGCCTATTTCGTCACCCTCGCCGATGTCGACGAACCCTTGTTCTTCACCTCTTATGCCCGCGATTTCTACGTCAGCCTGGCCGCCGGCGAGAACAGCCTCGAAGCGGCGACCGTCACCGCCGAGGATCCCGAGCAAGCGGCCATCGTCTATGCGATCGTCGACAGCCATGACGGCGCAAGCTTCACGATCGACGCCCAGACCGGCGTTCTCCGGTTCGTGACGGCGCCCGATTACGAAGCGCCCGCCGATCTCGACGGCGACAACGTCTATACGGTCCTGGTTTCTGCGACCGACGGCAATTTCTTCGATTACCAGACGATCTCGATCGCCGTCGGCAATGTCGACGAGCCGGTCGAGATCCTCTCCTACGCAGGCGCCGCGTCCGTCGCCCTGACCGTGACGGAAGGCAATGTCTCGGTGGGTACAGTCGAGGCCGACGACGCGGAGGACATGACCGTCACCTATGCGATCACGGGAGGCGCCGACGCCGCCCTCTTCCGGGTCGATCCCTATAGCGGCGCGCTGGCCTTCAACTACGGCCTGTATCCCGACTTCGAGGCTCCGGCGGACGCCGGCGGCGACAACGTCTACGACGTCGTGGTCACCGCGAGTTCTTCGACGTCGAGCGCCGACCAGGCCTTTGCGATCACGATCGCGAACCGGAACGAGGGCCTCTGGATCACTTCGAACGGCGGCGGGGACGCCAATCTGACGATGAACGAGGGCGACCGCGGAGTCACCACCGTCGTCGCCTACGACATGGACGGAGACGTCCCCACTTATTCGATCGTCGGGGGCGCCGACTCCGCCCTGTTCGCGATCGATGCCGCGACCGGAGCCCTGACCTTCATCGCCGCGCCCGATTACGAGGCGCCCAACAGTGGCGCCGGGACCAATCTCTACACGGTGGAGGTCGGCGCCAGCGACGGCGAATATATGGGCCGGCAGACGATCCGGATCGGGGTCAACAACGTCAACGAGGGGGTGACGATCACCTCCGGCGGCGGCGCGGCGGCCATCGCCGTCACCGCCAATGAGAACGGTGTTGCGGTGACGAACATCGCCGCCAGCGACGTCGACGGCGACGCTCTCATCTGGTCGATCGCCGGCGGCGCCGATTCGTCTCGTTTCACCATCGACGCCCAGACCGGGGCGCTCCGTTTCGTCCAGGCCCCGAATTTCGAGGCGCCGGCCGATGTCGGCGGGAACAACGTCTACGATGTCGTCGTGTCGGTCACGGACGGGGTCTTCACCGACAGCCAGGCGGTTGCGGTGACGGTCGCGAACGTGAACGAGGCGGTCGCCATCACCTCCAACGGCGGCGGCGCGACTGCCGCCGTCACGATGGCGGAGAACGGCGCCGCGGTCGCCACCGTCGCCGCCACCGACCTCGACGGCGGCGCGGTGACCTACGCCATCGCCGGCGGCGCGGATTCCGCGCGCTTCACGATCGATGCCGGCACCGGCGCGCTCGCCTTCGTTTCCGCGCCCAATTTCGAGGCCCCGGCCGATGCCGGGGCGAACAATGTCTATGACGTGATCGTTTCGGCGAGCGACGGCGTCTTCACCGACACCCAGGCGCTCGCCGTCACGGTGAGCAACGTCAACGAAGGCGTCGCCATCATTTCGAACGGCGGCGGCGCCAGCGCGGCGATCGCGGTGATCGAGAACGGCGCCGCGGTCGCGACCGTCGCCGCCACCGATCTCGACGGCGGTGCGGTGACCTACGCCATCGCCGGCGGCGCCGATTCGAGCCGCTTCACGATCAACGCGACCACCGGCGCTCTTGTCTTCATCGCCGCCCCGAATTTCGAGGCGCCGGGGGATGCGGGCGGCAACAATGTCTACGACGTCGTGGTCTCCGCGAGCGACGGCACCTTCACCGACACCCAGGCGATCGCCGTCACGGTCGGCAACGTCGCCGAAGCCCCGGTCATCATCTCCGGCGGCGGCGGCGCGAGCGCGGCGGTCCTCGTGCAGGAGAACAGCCCCGCCGTCGCCGTCGTCGCAGCGACGGATCCGGACGGCGGCGCGGTCACCTATTCGATCGTCGGCGGCGCCGACGCGGCCCGGTTCGCGATCAACGCCCAGACCGGCGCCCTCACGTTCGTCGCCGCACCCGATTACGAGCTTCCGGCCGATTCCAACCAGGACAATGTCTATGCCGTGACCGTTCGAGCGAGCGACGGCCTGCTCGTCGACGATCAGGCCCTGAGCGTCACCGTCGGCAACGTCAGCGACGGCAACAGCGTGACCGGCACCTCCGGGGCCGACTCGATCTCCGCGACGAGCACCAACGTCGCCCTGCGCACCTCCAACGAGGAGGATGTCGTCTACGGCCGCGACGGCCACGACAATATCCAGGGCATGGCCGGCGACGACGATCTGTACGGCGAGGCGGGCAATGACGTGCTGACCGGCGGCGCCGGCGCGGACCGCCTGACCGGCGGCCTCGGCAAGGACGACTTCACCTACACGTCCGTCTCCGACTCCACGGTTTCCTCGCGCGACCAGATCCTCGACTTCAGCCGGTCGCAGGGCGACAAGATCTCGCTCAGCGCGATCGACGCCAATGCCAACGTCAGCAACAATCAGGCCTTCGCGTTCATCGGCACGGCGGCCTTCTCCAACGTCGCCGGGCAGTTGCGCTACGAGACGTCGGGCGGGGTGACCATCGTCTCCGGCGACGTCAACGGCGACGGCGTCGCCGACCTTCAGATCCTGGTCTCGGGGTCTCTCGCTCTGGTGGCATCGGACTTCGTGCTTTAGCTTCTCCCTCTCCCGTTCTTTACGGGAGAGGAGGGGCCCGCCGCGAAGCGGTGGGAGGTGAGGGTCTGTACCGCCGAGTCAGCAAGACCCTCACCCCCCAAGCCTCCGGCTTGGGTCCCCCCTCTCCCGCGAAAAGCGGGAGAGGAGATTTCAGCGCCGCCTCCTGGCGTTGAAGCGCCGGATCGACTCCAGCAGGCTTTGCTCTTCGGCCGTGACGATGTCCGAGATTCTCCATCCGGCGGCGGTGCGGACCAGTTGCAGGCTCAGGTCGCGGCGATCCGAGCCGCCGAAGTCGAGCAGGACGTGGACCGTCGCCCTGGAACGGGTAGGACGGCGAACCTCGCCGATCTGCGGGTTCAGCCCGCTCGCATCCTGGCACTGACACAGCGGATCGGCGTCCATGTAGCCGACTTCGTCCTTGGAAAGCCGCTGGTCCTCCCGGATGGCCGCGACGAGCGGCGGCGCGAAGACCCGGCGCGGGCGGGCGAGGGGGCTGTAATCGGGATCGCGATAGCCGGCATAGAGGCGCTCGACGAAGGCGCGCGGGGTCTCTGCGGGGGCGGCGGCGAGGAGGAAGGCGAGGAGCGCGCTCATGACGCTTTCGCCAGCTCGAGGACCGCCGCCCATTCCTCGTCGCGCACCGGGGCGACCGAGAGCCGGGACTGGCGGATCAGCTCCATGCCGGCCAGCCGCGGATCGGCCTTGATCGCCTTGAGGGTGACGGGCCCGAGCGAGCGAACCGGCTCGACCGCGACCGATACCCAGTCGGCATCCCCGGCGTCCGGCTGCGCCGCCCGGGCGATGCGCATGATCCCGACGACGGCGCGCTCCGTGCCGCTATGGTAGAAGAAGGCCTCGTCGCCGGCCTTCATCGCCTTCAAATGGAGCCGGGCCGCGGCGTTGCGGACCCCGTCCCATTCGGTGCCGCCGTCGCGGACCAGCTCGCCCCAGCCGTAGCTTCCGGGCTCGGATTTCATCAGCCAATGGGCCATCTCTCGGCGCCTCCGCCGCCAGCGTAGATTTTTAGCGCGCGCCGCGCCACAAGGAGCCGCATGCGAAAACCCATATTCTTTCTGTGCCTGGCCCTGTCGGCCTGCGGCGAGCCCGCCACGGTCGCCGACCCGGCGGCCCGGGACAATGAGGCGATCGCCGAAGCCGCCGTCACGCCCGGTTCGCGGCCGGTCCGGATCGGGGAATATGGCGCCAATTTCCGGGCCTGCGGCCAAGCCGGGACGACGCGCAATTTGAAAGCCGGCGAAGCCCTCCCGGTCCGCTTCGCCCCCTTCGAAAACGCCGGCGAGACCGGCAGCGTGGCCGTCGGCGCACGCTTCTTCATCTGCTCTCGAAGCCTCGACCAGAAATGGTTCGGGATCGTCTTCGACGAAGGCGGGACCCTCGCCGAGCGCTGCGGAGTGTCGGAGCCGATCACCCGGCGCCGGGACTATGACGGGCCATGCCGTTCGGGCTGGGTGCAGAGCGCCTTCGTCAAGGTGATCGCCGGCGAGGCGCTGGGTCCGGCCGCTCCCGCAGAGGCGGCGAACGTTTCGGAGGCGGTCAATTCCGCCCTTCCAGCTACTTGAAAAAAGCGGCTTTTTTCAAAGGTTCCAAGCGCAGGTGAATTTTTTTTCGGAGTGTCCCCCGAGTCACACGGTTCATCGCTTCGCCGCCGCCGGCGACTTGCGCCGCCACCGGACTTCGACCATCTGCCCCTCAGCTTAGTAGCGAGAGCGGGTCCGCCGCAGCCGATTTAGCGGCCGGCGGGAGCTCGAGACGGGGGGCGATCAGGGGGTGCATGTCTCGCACCCGGGGGATCAGCCGGCCGCATAGACAAGAGATTGAATGAACCGGATCGTTCGCGCCGCGGGCTTCGCCGCGGCTGCCTTTGCGCTCGTTGCAGGGGCCAGCTACTCCGACCCCGCTTCCGCCGGCGAAACCCTGGCTCCGCCCGTGGTCAGGACCGAGGCGCCCCAGGCGTCGACGATGACCGATCCGAACCTCTTCTCCCAGATGTGGGCCAACGTCACGTCTCTGGTGACCCCGAAGCCCGAGGCCCCCGCCCCGGCGCCGGCGCCGGTCCCGGCGGCGACCCGGCTGGCCGAGCTCGTCCTCGCCTACGCCGGCACCCAGGCCGGCGACCGCGAGATGGAGTGCCTCGCCAACGCCGTCTATTTCGAGGCCCGGAGCGAGCCGATCGAGGGCCAGCTCGCCGTCGCCGAAGTGGTGATGAACCGCGCCGCCTCCGGCCGCTACCCGACCGACCTGTGCGCCGTCATCACCCAGAAGGCGCAATTCTCCTTCATCCGCCGAGGCCGCTTCCCGCGCGCCGACCGCGGCTCCGAATCCTGGAAGAAGGCCGTCGCCATCGCCAGCATCGCCAGGCAGAAGCTGGCCGGCTCATTGCCCTCGAGCTGCCTTTGGTATCACGCCACCTACGTCTCGCCGAAATGGGGCAAGCGCCTCACCAAGCAGACCCAGATCGGGCTCCATATTTTCTATTCGTAAATCCTCCCCCGGATTTCCGGGGGAGGGGGACCGCGCGAAGCGCGGTGGAGGGGTT